>CAZCHK010000001.1:0-130436 GCA_964498605.1 uncultured Anaerolineaceae bacterium
TGCCGTTGACACGAATTAAATCTGAGGTATAATTCGCTTCGCCTTGTTCCCAGCGAAGTATGCTGGGACAGTGTTTGTACCCCAACTTTCCCTCGATTCGGCGTACTTAAAGAGGCGCAGATAAGATGGTGAAGTGAAGATTGGAGATTTATATGAAATATGCAATTGTTGAAAGTGGTGGAAAACAATTCCACGCTGAAGAAGGTAGAATTATTGAGGTTGATCACCTTCCACTGGAGATCAAACAGAAAGTTACATTAGATAATGTACTGCTTCTGGTTGAAGATGAAAAAGTTCAAATCGGCACCCCGACAATTAAAGGCTTAAAGGTTCAGGCGACCGTGGTCAGCCATGATAAGGGACCTAAGCTCACGATCTTCAAATACAGTCCCAAGAAACGCATTCGCGTGAAGACCGGTCATCGTCAGCAATACACCCAATTGAAGATCGAATCGATTGGGAAGGAGTAAAAAATGGCCCATAAAAAAGGTGGCGGCTCAGTCCGCAATGGTCGTGATAGTAATTCGCAACGGCTGGGAGTGAAGCGTTACGCAGGTGAATTTGTTCTTTCGGGGAATATCCTGGTTCGTCAGCGTGGCACTCGCATCAAACCGGGTGATTTTGTTGGAAGAGGTGGCGATGATACGTTGTTTGCCACGGCAGACGGAATCGTTGAATTTGCGACACTGCCCAATGGGCAAAAGAAGGTCAGCATCCAGCCTCAAAAGGCTGAATAAGCCAATTATCTGCCCGTCATTTCCATTTGAAGTGACGAAGCCAGAAAGAAGGAAAGAATGAAGCAAGGTATACACCCAACTTACTATTCAGACGCAAAAGTAACCTGCGCGTGTGGAAACACCTGGACGACGGGTTCAACTCGAAAAGAGATCCGCACTGAGGTTTGTTCGAAATGTCATCCTTTCTTTACCGGTCAGCAGCAACGTCTGATCGATATCGAGGGTCAGGTTGACCGCTTTTACAAGAAGCTTCAAGCCCGGCAGGAATATGTGGATCAGAAAAAAGCCGTCGAAGACTCGCGCACATCCCCCGAACGTCCAATCACTGAATTTGAACTTGGCACCCGCGCAACCGAGGCACTTCGCAAAGCCGGGATTGAAAATGCGGGACAGGTTATCGATAAGCTTGCCGAAGGCGAAGCCGCTTTGCTTGCGGTTGAAGGTTTTGGACGGAAATCTTTGATCGATCTGAAGAAAAAATTACGCACCATGGGGTATCAGTTACCAGCCGCGGCAGATGAAATTGCGGTCTAAAGAAAACGAGCAGATGCCAAAAGCATCTGCTTTTTTTTACAATAGATCGCGCAGATCGTTGATGATGTGATCTGGTTTCCACGCTGATGTGGACAGGTCCGATGGTTTTGTCTCACCGGTTAAACTGAGGAACGTAATAACCCCATGCTGTTTCATTGCTATGTCCGTGTACAACCGGTCGCCGATCATGGCTAGGTTTTGTGGGGGTGTCTTCAAGATGGCAGAGGCAAAGGATACCATAGATGAATTTGGTTTTCCAAAAATCACACTGGGTCGACTGCCGGTGACCTTAAAGACGGATTCAATAATTGCGCCAGCATCTGGCAGGAATCCCAGGGGAGAGGGGTAAACCAGATCAGCATGCGTGGCAAAGTAAGGTATTTGTTTTCTAAGCAGCACCGAACAGAAGGCCGAGAGATGATCGTATGTCAGTTCATTGTCGTAGCCAAGCAGTGCGATATCAGGGTCTTGAAAAGTTATTTTAAAACCAGCCCGGGATAACTCTTCAAACAGCGACTGATTGCCAAGAAGCGCAATATTTTTTATGGATGGTTTTTTGGCAATTTCGTGAACAGCAACACGACCTGATGTGATGATCTGGTCAGCAGGAACATCGATTCCCAAGGTTGATAATTTCTCTTGATATGCCAGGCTGCTTTTTGATGAGTTGTTTGTGAGAAACAAAAAAGGGGTTTTATCTGCGACAAGCTTAAGGTAAAACTCTCTGGCACCTGGTAAAAGTTGATTTCCCAGGTAAAATGTCCCATCCATGTCTAAGAGGAACCCGTGAATCGCGGAGGAAATGGTGGCAGACATGACGGGATGATTATAATGGAACAATCGGAATTCCATCACCATAATAGTGTAAAATTTAATAACAAAAATTTGGAGGACAGGCATGAAACACCATACGGGTTCTATCGAAGTGATTTGCGGATCCATGTTCAGTGGAAAGACAGAAGAATTGATCCGCAGGTTAAAACGGGCAGTGATAGCCAAACAAAAAGTCCAGGTTTTTAAACCTGCCATCGATATTCGTTACGATAGTGAAAAGGTCACTTCACACGCCGGGATCGCGTTCGATGCTATACCCATAAAAAAACCCGATGAGATCATGGTCATGCTTGATCCTTCCACGACCGTTGTGGGGATAGATGAAGCGCAGTTCATGGATGAGAGTGTTGTGGATGTCGCGACGAAGCTTGCCGATAAAGGCATTCGCGTCATTGTGGCAGGTCTGGAGTTGGACTTTCGGGGTGAACCTTTTGGCTGTCTGCCGAAAATGATGGCAAAAGCAGAGCACGTCGACAAGCTGCAAGCGATATGCATTGTTTGCGGAGAGCCAGCCAGCCGCACACAAAGACTGGTCAATGGGCTTCCGGCTCATTACAATGATCCCATAGTGATAGTTGGTGCCGCTGAGTTATATGAAGCTCGATGCAGAAAACATCATGAGGTACCCAGGTAGTGCGATGATCGATTACAGGAGCGTATTGAGCGAGATTCTTATTGATGAGGACCGTCTCCAATCGAGGATCTCAGCGCTGGGTGCGCAGATCAGTGAGGATTACCAAAAATCATCCGATCTTCTGCTTGTGTGTATCTTGAGAGGCGGGGTAGTATTTTTGACCGATCTTATGCGAAAGATAAGCGTACCGCACGCGGTTGAATTCATGGCTGTTTCGTCATATGGAGCCGGGGCTCGCGAATCATCAGGACATGTTCGAATCACGCTTGACCTGATCAGTGATATCAGCAAAAAGGATGTCCTGATCGTTGAAGATATTATTGATTCAGGGCGAACGCTTGCCTCAGTGCTCGAAATGCTATCTACCAGAGACCCCAAAAGCTTGAACGTGTGTACCTTGCTGGATAAAAAGGAACGCCGCGAGGTAAATGTTCCCATTCAATACATAGGTTTCTCCATACCCGATAAATTCGTTTTTGGTTATGGGCTCGATCTCGATGAATACTACAGGAATATCCCGTTCATTGGTGTGGTTGATCTGAAAAGATATTCGGAATGCAAAAAATAGAGAGTAAATGTCTGGTTGAGCAGAAGTATCTTTCATTGCTCAAGAGTGTCACTCCCATCCCCGGCCAGATGTTTCTGGTCGGAGGTGCTGTTCGCGACTGGAAGCTTGGAATTGAATGTAAGGATTACGACCTTGTTGTTGCCGGTGACGCACTTTCCGCAGCAAAGCAGTTTGCACGCAGTACGGGAAGCGGTTTCTATGTCATGGATGAAGAACATAAAGTTGCGCGAACACTGCTGAACCAGAATAAATCACCAGTTATCTTTGACTTTTCAGAAATTCGCGGTGGGAATCTGCTGGATGATCTGAAAGCGAGAGATTTTACGATCAACGCCATGGCTGTTGCTTTAGATTTTCCCGACAGGATCATTGATCCACTGAACGGGCAGAATGATCTCGATCAAAAGATTCTCCGTGCATGTTCGCCGCTCAGCCTCATCAACGATCCGGTGAGATTGATACGTGCGGTAAGGTTCTCGAGGCAGTTTGATCTTTCTTTGGAAAAGCTGTTGCTTGACGGTTTATCGCTCCATGCGCATCTGTTATCCAGTGTTTCGCCAGAAAGAATAAGAGATGAGCTTTTCAGTTTACTCGATCTTGATGAATGCTGGAGAGCGATAGAAGTACTGGATCAATTTGGATTGCTCGTTCACATTCTTCCGGAGTTGAAGCACCTTCATGGTGTGCAACAATCCAGCCCTCATGCGATGGATGTCTGGAATCACACAATATTGGCATTGCAGTGGTTAGACCGCATTGTGAAGGGAATTCTCTCATCGGAAAGGGCGGTGGGCCCCCCCATTATCGGGAAAATAATCCAGTCATTGACCCCTTTCCTGGAATTACTGCGCAACAACTTCACGCAACCAATTCAACCTGGGCGCGATCGAACTGGATTGTTGAAGATGGCGACACTTTTGCATGATGTTGCAAAGCCTGAAACACGAACGCGTGGTGAGGATGGGCGGTATCATTTTTTTGGCCATCATTTGACGGGCTTGGAAATTATTAAGAAGATAGGCACGAGCTTGTCTTTGAGCAACCGCGAGATGGATTATTTATCCGTGCTGGTAGGCAATCACATGTCCATTCATTGGTTGTGCGGGCAGGGGGGAGAACTTACAAGAAAACAAATTTACCGATATTTTAAATGTGTGGGAGAATATGGAATTGACCTGTGCCTGCTTTCACTTTCCGATATGTTGGCAAAATCAGACACATCAATCATGGAAGATAGATTATCATGTGAGCTGGCCGCGATAAACGATTTATTTTCAGCCTGGTTTCAGCGCAAGGAAGAATTGGTCTCTCCGCTTTTGTTTCTGGATGGGCATGATATCATGAAATTGTTGCGCATATCAGGCGGTCCGGATGTGGGGGCAATCATCGAAGCGCTTGAGGAGGCACAGGCATCGGGAAAAATCACCGATAAAGCCGGTGCGGAGTTTTTTGTTGTTAATTACAGGGATCGCATGAAAAGAGAAAAGGAATAACGTGACATCATCCGTGAAATTAAATTATCGCATTGTTGGCAATGGATCCCCCGTAATTTTTGTCCATGGTTACCCATTATCGAACAGGATCTGGGAAAAAATGGAGACGCACCTGAGCAGGCATTGCCAGCTCATACTGCCAGACCTGCGAGGTTTTGGACAGAGTCCTGCCACGGGTGGGACCTATCTCATGCGAACACTTGCCGAAGACTTGATCCTGCTAATCGATGACCTTGGCTTCCAGAAGGCCTTTTTTGCGGGGCACTCAATGGGTGGCTACGTATGCCTGGCTTTAGCGCACCTGTATCCGGAGCGTGTCGCTGGCCTGGCACTGATTGCGACTCAGGCAGCCGCTGATAACCCTGAAAAAAGAGCAGGGAGACACAAAATGATCGATGATGTAAAACTTGGCGGAATTGAACCAGCAATCCAGCCTATGCTGGATGCATTAACGGAAAAAGAAAAGATCAAACCAGACATTTTGTCGATCATGAAAACTGCTTCACGCGAAGGAATCATTGGCTCTTTGGCGGGTATGGCTGAAAGGGAAGACGCTGAGCAGTGGCTGGATGAGATGAAATTTCCTGTGGCGATCATTGCCGGCGCAAAAGACAAGATCATCTCCTCAGAAAGCGCGGAAGTGCTTAAAAGACGGTTATGCAACTCCACTTCGATCATTCTTCGCCAGGCCGGGCACATGCCAATGATGGAAGAACCGGGATCCACTGCCAGTGGCATATTATGGCTTATCCGGCAGGCGGAATACAACAAGTGAGTGGAATTTTCCACTCACTTGACAGCGATTTTTAGGGGGAAGCGAACCAGTGCTGCGTCAATAATACGAATGTTCATGGACCGGGCATACGGTGATCCCCTCGTTGGTCATGCACGAAGCAAGAGTCTGGTAGGTCAGGTTATCCAGTAGTTGAATGACTTCAGATTGCGAATTGCCCAGGAGGATGAATACATTCACCCCTTCTATGCGGGTGTAGAGAATCAAACCGATTCCATTTTGTGGAATTTCACCAAAGCCTGGAACGATGAAATTGCCGCTGTGTTCATTCCATTCTGGGAAAACGCTCCATTCCTCTTCGGATGGGGTAGGAGCCGCTTCCAGCGATTCAGCTTCAGCTATGGACATTTCTTGGGGTGGTTCGGAATAGTCCTCCTCAGGGAAGAATTCAATCTCAAAGGGCGAAACCAGCTCCGCGATGTCGTCAGGAGGAGGAAGAAGACCAAGGACGATCGTGTCCTTTGTTTTATCCACAGAATCCGTGAAGCGCACGGATGAAAAAGAAATGAAGGTGGAATGTTGGAGATTGCTGATCGATGTTAACAGATCAGCGTCTTTCTCAAGACCATCTGTTATGTATATGTCAAGATCTCCTGTGAGCATGTAAGGGAACTGCTCCACCGTAAAGGATTTTTCGCTACTGATCGCGTAGTTGGTGATATTGAAGAGAAACTCCTGATTATCCGCTGATAAATACCCGGACGGTGTAAGGAATGAATAGTCACCAATCGCAAGAACCCCGAATTGATCGTCCAGTGTGGCGAATACAAGGTTCCCCCCCGAATCTGTCAGGGACGACAGTGTGGTGTTCGAGCTGATAAAGAGAGATTCGCCATCCGTGCTCAACGTATGCGCGCTGTACAGGACCATCCTGTGAACCTTTTCAACCAGGCTGGAATTACCGGAGGGGGAAACGTAAATATTCCGGAAATTTCCCTCATTTTCAAGCAGGTTGTACGCGTAATCATCATAAAAACTGATGCCATACGGTGAAAGCAATTGATTGGCGATATCCACAGAAAGCAAAGAAGTGGAATAGTAATCCGAATAGTAGTATTCATTCCTGGTCGGATCAGTGATGACGATAAGTTTTCCACCTTGTTTTACGAAGGCGGCAATATCGGAGAGTTCCGAGTCGAAAAATGCCGTGTTGGGATTGATCACAATATAGGTTGTTGATTTGCTCAATTCCACCGATAACTCGGTTTCATATGAGCTCCACCTGATGTCAGCCCCGGCGTTCTGCAAAAAGTTAATGAAAGGTTCGATTTCAGCGGGGGTGAACCAGTTTGTGTGTGTCATATCAAAAAGAACCACAACCCTGGATGCTGCGGGTGAAAATTCATATGCCCGTGGGGTTGACGTCAATAAGGCGGGTACTTTTATCGACGCGTAGTCCGGGGTTTCAACGATTTTTCTTTCCGGAATCCCCCCATAAAACCACAGGGTTCTGATAACCAGAGGCAGGATCAATGCGCATAGGCTAATGATGATTACCAGCCAGTTCTTTTTCATCAATGCACCTCCTGGCTGCCAGGGTAGAGGTAATAGAAACCTTCACGTTTGGCGTATGTCGCAGCGTCTGATTCTTCATCCTCCTGGTACAAGTAATAATTATTTTGCGGCTCATCCGGCAGCCCTGAAAGTCCTCGCAAATCTTGTGTCGCATAGTGCTTAATCAAAGCCAGTTCAGAAGCTTTCTGCAATGCTCGCGACAGCGAGCCAAGTTCATCCACCAGCCCGAAACGCAGCGCTTCCGAGCCAGGCCAGATCTGTCCGCGCAGGATCATCGCGTCATCGATCCTCAAGCGCTCGCCCCTGCCCAGTTTGATCGCCTGCAGAAAGCCAGTTTTCATCAGTTCCATTTCTCTGATAAATGTTTCGCCAGGACCACCCCATAATTTGTAAGGCCCGGTCGAGTACACATCTTCTGTCACATTAGGGTAGCTGGGAGTGTAGCGCAACACACCAATATTACCAATCAGAGAGCTGGGTTCAGATATGATGTAGTCAGCCGCGGAAGCCAGATAGTATCCACCGCTTGCCGCCATACCCTGGACCATCATTACAACCGGTTTCTTTTCCCTTAAGCGGTTGAGTTCCATGTACACTGCTTCTGTATCCGTTACAGTGCCCCCTGGACTGTCCATGACCATTACGACTGCTTTGATTTGTGGATTATCGTAAGCGTGACGAATTTGCGTGATCAGTTCTCTGGCGGTGACGTTGTAGATTTCAGATGAGAAATGGATCACGCCAAGGATAGGCTGGTGGATCCATAATGATAACAATGTTCCGACGATCAGACACACGATCAGCGTGAGGATCAATTTGCCCGGTTCCAGTTTCTCTTTTAAGGAATTATCGGTCATATGGCTCCTTCCTTCAAAAAGCAGACGCACGGAGATACATTTATAAAAATAAATCAAGAATCATTTTACCCTATAAGCTGCCCCCTAATCTGCGGGTTCTCTTAAATTGGCAGTGTGATCAAATTGGGGGCGCTTCGTTTCAACAGGGAATTGATATGGGCGATAAATACACGATTTTCGACCGGCTTTACTAAAAAATCATCGGCACCTGAATTCAGGGCAGAGGCAGCGATATGATGATCATCGCACGCTGAAAGAACCAGCATTGGCTTGCTGCAATGGTTGCGGATGAACGTGGTTTTTTCACTCAGATTCGAAATATCGAGATCGATAATGATTAGATCCGCGTCAGCCACACAATCAGGATTGACAACAATGCGGTTTAGATGGACGGAGTGCACACTTGCGTTCATCGTTTCCAGAGCAAGCAAAATGGATTCATATTGGATTGGATCGTCGTTGATTACAAAAATCCGCATTCGTACTCCATGATCGTGAATGTTCCTATTATCCTTGATATCCAGGCTTTTCGACCTTTCAGGTTGTTTACAGGACTGTAAAGAATCCGTTAGGAAGGAGGTTTATGAACACGGGGATGGGTGAGAAGGGAAGAACACTGGAAATTCCTTTGTGGTAAAATTCTTGACTTGGACATGCAACCTGGATTGTCAGGTTTTAATTTTGATTCACGGAGGTTCGAAATGGCTGATAGGAAATGGGTATACCTTTATAATGAAGTAGATCAGGCAGAGAAATATTCTGGTGGCGATTGGGAAAAGGTTCGCGCCTTGTTAGGCGGAAAGGGAGCCAATCTAGCGGATATGGCAAGGATCGGGCTGCCTGTTCCCCCGTTTTTCACGGTGACAACAGAAGCATGCAACGCCTACATTGCCGGTGGCAATAAATTCCCGGAAGGCAGCTGGGAGCAAATGATGGAAGCTCTAAAAAAGATCGAAGAAGCAGCCGGTAAGCAGTTTGGTGATCCCAAGAATCCTTTATTGGTCTCCTGTCGCTCCGGGGCCAAATTCTCCATGCCGGGAATGATGGACACTGTGTTAAACATCGGTTTGAATGATGAGACAGCCAAAGGCATGGTGGCTGCGACTGGCAATGACCGTTTTGTGTATGACTCATACCGCAGATTGGTCCAGATGTTTGGGTCTGTTGTGATGGGGCTGCCGGATGAAGCTTTTGAGGATGAATTGGAAAATTTCAAAGCCGAAAAAGGTGCCAGGCAGGACACGGACCTTAAAGCGGAGGATTTGAAGATCCTGGTGGAAATATTCAAACAGGTGGTTAAAAAACTGAAAGGTTATGATTTTCCTCAAGATCCTTATGAACAAATCAAGCTGGCCACGGAAGCCGTTTTCGGTTCATGGAATGGGAAACGCGCCATCGACTACCGCCGGGCAACAAATATCCCCGACGATCTTGGAACTGCGGTGAATATCGTTACAATGGTTTTTGGTAACATGGGCAGCGATTCAGGCACCGGTGTCGCTTTCACGAGAAACCCATCCACGGGTGAAAACAAGATGTATGGTGATTATCTACTAAATGCACAGGGTGAGGATGTCGTGGCCGGGATCCGCAACACGGAAAAGATTGAAACTCTGGGCAATGTCCTTCCTGAGGCTTACAAGCAATTCATGGAGATCACCGCTAAACTTGAAAAGCATTACAAGGATATCCAGGATGTAGAGTTCACTATCGAACGCGGTCGGTTATGGATGCTGCAAACCCGCAATGGCAAACGAACCGCATTCGCTGCCGTGAAAGTGGCAGTGGATATGGTGAAAGAGGGATTGATCAGTAAAAAGGAAGCTCTCCAGCGCGTGACGACTGAAAACGTCGACACTCTGCTGCATCCGCAATTCGACCTGGAAACAAAAAATGCAGCTAAAAAAGAAGGCAGGCTTTTCTGCACGGGTGTCAATGCCAGCCCGGGTGCTGCCGTAGGTCAAATCTATTTTGATGCGGACAAGACCGAGCGAATGGGCAAGGAAGAAAAGCGGGATGTGATCATGGTACGCCCGTTTACCAAACCGGATGATGTCCACGGCATGCTGGCAGCCAAAGGCATTTTAACATCGGAGGGTGGGGCAACATCCCATGCGGCTGTTGTGGCTCGCCAGTTTGGGGTTCCCTGCATCGTTGGTGCCTCATCTGTCAGGATCGATGTGGAAGGCAAAAAAATGGAAAGCAACGGCGTGGTGATCCAAGAGGGTGATTGGATCTCCCTGGATGGCGCATCAGGCGAGGTGTTCACAGGCAAATTGAATCTGACCGCGCCATCATTTGAGGAGCAGAAAGAACTGATGGAATTGTTGAGCTGGGCAGATGAGATCTGTGCAGAACCCGGCACACGGGAATTTCCGGATCAATGGCCGACAAAAGGACTGCAGGTCTGGGCGAATGCAGATTATCCCAAAGATGCCAGACGCGCACGAGAGTATGGAGCTGTTGGGATTGGCCTCTGCCGTACTGAGCACATGTTCTTTGAACAGACACGGCTGCCCATTGTTCAGCGAATGATTCTGGCAAAATCGAGCGCCGACCGGAAAGCCGCGCTGGATGAGCTTCTGCCCTACCAGAGGAGCGATTTTGACGGCCTTCTAGAAGCGATGACTGGTTATCCTGTCATCATACGTTTGATCGATCCCCCTCTACATGAATTTCTCCCCTCGGCTGAATCGCTGCTGGAAGAAGTGATCACCATGCGCGTGAAGGGCGAGACTCAGGGGTTGCCTGAGAAAGAAGCTATGCTGGCGAACGTCAATGCCCTGCACGAGTCTAACCCGATGATGGGGCTCAGGGGCATACGTTTGAGCATTGTCATGCCCGAAATCGTGGAGATGCAGGTTCGCGCGATCTTTGAAGCGGCGGCAGATGTAAAACTGCGTGGTTTTGATCCAAAACCGGAGGTAATGATCCCGCTGACTGGTCACGTGAACGAATTGAAGCACATCCAACCTCGTCTGACCGAAATCGCCAAAGAAGTCATGGAAGAGAAAAAAGTGACCTTCAGTTATAAGTTCGGCACAATGATCGAGATCCCCCGGGCTGCTGTCACCGCAGCAGAGATCGCGGAAATCGCTGAATTCTTTTCTTTTGGCACGAACGATTTAACCCAAATGACATTTGGTTACTCCCGTGATGATGCGGAGAGAAGCTTTTTGGTTACTTATGTTGAAGCAGGTATTTTGCCCAAGAATCCTTTCCAGACACTGGACAGAATTGGTGTTGGACGGCTTATGGATATCGCCATTCGCGATGGACGCCAAGCGCGACCCGCTCTCGAGGTTGGAATTTGCGGTGAGCATGGCGGTGATCCAGAATCGATCGAATTCTGCCATATTGTTGGCAACAACTATGTGTCTTGTTCACCATTCCGTGTTCCGGTGGCCCGGTTGGCTGCCGCTCACGCGGCCATCAAACATGCGCATGGAAAATAACCTGCAGTGAACAGCGAAAGCGGAGCATTTTCCATGCTCCGCTTTTTTTTTATTGCTTTGCATACAACTGTTGATATGTCCAGAAGAACTCTGTGATCTGCATGATGTACTGCCTGGTTTCGTCGAAACGAATGACCTCAACAAAAAGGTCAGGGTCATTGTTGGACAGCGCTTGCCAGGCAAGTGCATTTCCTGGACCTCCGTTGTAGGCAGCTAAAGCCATGACAAGATCAGAGTTAAAGTAATCTCGCTGACGGGCCAGGTAACTGACACCCATGGGGATGTTGATAACGGGTCTCTCAAGATCCGTTATGGAAAATCCAGCTGGCCAATTCAAGTATCCAGCAATCTCCACGCCAGTCGCAGGCATGATCTGCATAAGTCCAACGGCTCCGGCCGAGGATACAGCATGACCTTCGAATAACGATTCCTGGCGTATCAGGCTATAAATGAGTAGCGGATCAAAGCCATAATTCTGCGCGGATGTATCTACCAGATCGTTGTAATACAGGCCATAACGGACGTGGTTAAAGTAGATCGGCGCAGAAAACGTCGCCTGGTCTGTTGTGAAGACCAGATCGAGAATTTGCCTGCAAAGGATGATCGCCTGCCGGTACAGCTGCAGATCGAGCAGGTGATTCATGAGGATATATGAGAGTGAAACGTCAAAGGCGATCGTTTGGCTCAAGGTGGAGAATTCCTCGCTTGCCTGCGTGTACATGCCCAGTGAGTAGTACTGTTGTGCTTTTTGAAAGGATGAATGGGTTTCCAGGATGCTCAGATCTGCCAGGTTTATGTTCTCTGGAAGGCCGAAGGTTTGTTTCAGCCAGTATTCAGCCTGTGCTCTTTCTGCCCCAATATCGATGATCGGGTTGATGGAAACCGAGTTTTCAAAGGCGTTTTTCTGAGTGATCAATTGGCCGGAGCGAATTCCATAATACCCGGTTGGATCGAGTGATTGCGCGAGGCGCCAACTGTTCAGCGCGGCAGTGGGATCGTTTTGCGCGGAGTAATTTTTTCCCATCCAGAAATGAGCTGCTGACTGTTCGTCCGGGTTATCCGTAAGAAGAATATAGCGCTGGAAATCCGTGAGTGATGTTTGATAATCCAGTAATCGAAAATGCGAAATCCCTGCCAGGAACAATCCCCGCAGGCTTCGATCAGATTGGGGATATTCATCGAGAAGTCTTTCCCATGTAGCAGCAGCTTTATCCAGAAAACCTCCTCGTTCATATATCCTGCCTGCTTCAAATAAAAAACCCGGAGAATCGCTAGACTCCGGTACGAGCGCGACAAAATCAAGCAGGACCTGTGCGGCCTGTTCGTGCAGGTTTTTAATATTCCACAGGAGATATGCTTTTTCATCCCAGGCTGAAATCCAGAAGCGATCTTCGGGATGGTCCTGGATGAGGAGATCGTACTGGTTCAAAGCATTGTCGTAATCAGCGATGTACAGGTAGGATATTCCTAAAAAGAAGTGGGCTTCTCCGGCGTGATCCGCTGTCTGGTTGATGTAGCGGGTCAATGCGTCAATTGCATATCCGTATTGACCGGCGTAGTAGTCAACAATACCTCTGTTCAGGTCAGGAACTGAAACGCCTCTGTTGACCAATTCTACCAATTGCGTGTATGAATCGTATGAACGGGGGAAGTTGAGAACAGAATCGAGATAACGGGCGTAAGCCTGTTCGGCTTCTTCAATTGCCAGATACATTTGACCCAGATAGAGGTTGACGGTTGCTTTGGTGTAGTCGCTGCTGGTAAGGTTGAAAACTTCCCAGAGAATGGAAATTGCACTCGAGAAGTCGGACAGATCCTGATATGCACGTGCAATCTTAATCCTTAAAGAATCCTGCCAGGCGGAATCCGCGTGATTCAATGCAAGAGAATAATGACGAATCGCTTCTGGCTGGTTGGATTGCAGGACATATAGGTCTCCAATTTTCTCGTGGACAAACGACGGGAGCAGATCAGGCTGTTGCACCAGGTACATCTGATATGCATCAATCGCTGAATCGTACTGCAGCAAGGTTTCGTAACACCTGCCGGAAAGGAAGTAAGCGTCCGCAGTGACGCTGGACTGCTGGTGCTGCTCTCGAATGGTCGTTAAAAATGTAAGCGCTGAAGAACAAATATCCATTTTAAGGTAAGACAGGCTTAAACCTTTCAGAGCTGCGGCTTGGATTTCCTTTTCAGACGCGGTTTGAAACGCTTTTTCATATTCAGGTATGGCTGCCTGATAATTGCCAGCAAAAAGTAGATCATCCGCAGTGCTGATGCGGACTTGAGGCAGTAGGGTGGGTGTACCTGTTGGTGCAGGCGAAGGCGTGGGGGTCTTGTCCTGGTGAGTCTGGTCGGGATATTCTGGAGGTACTGTCTCAGACGAATAGGCACACCCCAGGAAGATGCTTACGAACAATGACACCAATATAATTTTCTTCAACATTGTATTCTTATAACGAAGAAAACGGGGCGTGTCAAGAAGCCTGAGTAATACGACTCGCTTTGACAAAGACCGGTATGCATGTTAAACTTTGTGCGTTGGATGTCGGCGCTCTCGATAGAGAGCGTCATTTAGTGTAAATGATGAGAACGATCGAACTAGACACTCATACTGCTTCAGTGCGTTTGATTGATCAGAGGGTACTACCCTCCGAATTAAAGGTGCTTACCTTGACCACGTGCCAGCAGATTTCAGAGGCAGTCAGGAATATGGCTGTGAGGGGAGCTCCGGCAATCGGTGTGGCAGCAGCATTTGGGTTGGCCTTGACCGCAATGGGTCATGTGGGGCATGATTTGCAGGATTTTTTCACTCGACTGGACCTTGATGCCGAAATGCTGCTCAATGCAAGACCCACCGCGGTCAACCTCGGGTGGGCAGTGAAGAGGATGTTATCGTTGAAAGTGGGCGCTCGATCGGTTGAAGGATTGCGCTGTGATCTAGTAGATGAAGCAGAAAGAATTTCATTGGAGGATATCGAAACCAATCGCAAAATGGCACAGATCGGCGCGCAGTTGATCACTGATGGTGATGTGATCGTTCATCATTGCAATACGGGTGCGCTGGCGGCTGTTGATTGGGGGACCGCGCTGGGGTGTATTCGATATGCACACGAGCAGGGAAAGCGAATTCACATTCTTGTTGATGAAACTCGCCCGCGATTGCAAGGTGCCCGCCTGACAACCTGGGAACTTGACCAGTACGGAATTTCGTATCAGGTGATCTGTGATGGCGCAGCGGGATATTTTTTATACAGAAATGAGGCAACGAAAGTGATGTTTGGTGCTGATCGCGTCACCGCTCGAGGGGACATCGTGAACAAATCAGGCACCTATATGCTTGCGCTGGCTGCTAATGCGAGTCACACCCCTGTTATTTGTGTCTTTCCCACATCGACCCTGGACATGGATATCGAAGCAGGCAGCGATGTGCCAATAGAGTTGCGGTCAGAGCAGGAGGTTTTAGGCCTGCAGTTTGAGGGACAACGAGTATTTCCTGTCAAAGCCCGTGCAGCAAACCCCGCCTTTGACGTGACCCCCGCGGATTTGATTACCCAAATGGTCACGGAACAGGGTATTATTGAAGCGCCTTTCGCAGGCAAACTGGCAAAATTAAGATTGAAATCCGTAAGGGAGTTAAGTTCATGATTATTTGTACGGGCTCGATAGCATTTGACTATTTGATGTCATTTCCTGGTTACTTCAAAGACCACATACTGGTTGACAGATTGGAACACCTGAGCCTGTCATTTCTGGTGGACGTGATGACAAAGCAGCGTGGAGGTACGGCTCCGAATATCGCCTATACCCTGGCATTGCTGGGGGATCACCCGTACATTGTTGGAACGGTGGGAGAGGATTTCGAAGACTACCGAAAATGGTTGGAAAACCATGGCATCAATACATCTTACGTGAAGGTAATTGAGGGAAAATTCACGGCGTCATTCTTTGCTAACACTGACCTATCCAACGCTCAGATTGCCAGTTTTTACGCAGGAGCGATGGCACATGCGAAGGATATTTCATTGCATGACATTAACAACAAAAAACCGAGGTTGGTCGTGATCAGCCCAAATGATCCTGGAGCCATGCGGCAGTACACGGAAGAATGCATCGAGCTTGCTATTCCATATCTGTACGACCCCAGCCAGCAGATCGTTCGCATGGATCCGGATGATATTCGGTTTGGCGTACTGGGATGTGAATCTCTTTTCGTGAATGATTACGAGTATCTGCTGTTGAAGAAGCATACGGGTTTATCCGAAGCGGACATATTGGGAAAAGTAAAATATATTGTGGTCACAATGGGAAGCAAAGGTGCAAGGATCCTTGCAGGCGGAGAAGAATACTTCATTCCGGTCTTTCCGGTGGAAAGTATCACTGATCCAACCGGAGTAGGGGATGCTTTTCGAGGAGGGTTCCTGCGTGGTTACATGATGGATTTGGACTGGCAGACTTGTGGTCAAATGGGTGCATTGGCAGCAGCTTATTGCCTCGAGCAGCGCGGTACGCAAAATCACTCTTACACGCCCGAAGAGTTCGTCCAAAGGTATCGAACGGTTTTTGATGATGCAGCGAAATTAGATATTCTTTTAAAATAAGAAAGGACAAAGATGACAGATTTTGACGTGAAAGATATATCGCAGGCCGAAGGTGGCCGACGGAGAATGGAATGGGCAGAGCGGGAAATGCCGGTCCTGCGGCTGATCAAAGAGCGTTTTTTCAAAGAAAAACCGTTGAAAGGGATGCGGGTTTCTGCGTGTTTACATGTTACAGCCGAGACAGGTAACCTGATGAAAACTCTGCACGAGGGAGGAGCGGATGTTGTGCTGACAGCTTCCAATCCTCTTTCCACTCAGGACGATGTCGCGGCTTCCTTGGTGTCCCATGATGAGATCCCCACTTTTGCCATCAAGGGTGAGGACAATGTGACGTACTACAAGCACATAAAAGCAGCTTTGGCGCATAAACCTCATCTGACCATGGATGACGGCGCTGATCTGGTCAGCGTGCTGCACAAGGAATACAAAGATATCCTTCCTGGTGTGCTTGGCGGAACGGAAGAGACCACGACCGGTGTCATCAGGCTCAGAGCCATGGCGGGAGATAAAGCGTTGAATTACCCGATCATCGCCGTGAATGACGCAATGACCAAGCACTTTTTTGACAATCGCTACGGAACCGGTCAATCCACGATAGATGGCATCGTGCGCGCGACGAACATACTTCTGGCCGGTAAGAATTTTGTTGTTGCTGGGTACGGCTGGTGCGGACGTGGATTGGCAAACAGAGCACGCGGAATGGGCGCAAATGTCATTGTCACTGAAATCGACCCTCTTAAAGCCATCGAGGCGGTTATGGATGGTTTCAGGGTGATGCCCATGGCTGAGGCAGCCAAATTAGGTGAAATCTTTATCACTGTTACCGGGGATCTCAACGTGATTGATAAAAAACATTTTGAGGTCATGCGGGACGGTGCAATCGTAGGTAATTCAGGGCATTTCAACGTTGAGATCAACATACCCGCATTGAAGGAAATGGCTACCAGTGAAAAACTTGTCCGTCCTTTTGTGGATGAATATACACTATCTGATGGACGACGCATCCACATTCTGGGTGATGGCCGATTGATCAACCTGGCTGCTGCAGAAGGGCATCCCGCGAGCGTGATGGATATGTCTTTTGCGAATCAGGCGCTGAGTTTGGAATATATGGTGAAGAACTACGCTAAACTGCAGAAAAATGTGTACAGCGTTCCTGAGGAGATCGATAAGGAAATTGCCCGCTTGAAGCTCCTGGCCATGGGCGTTGAAATTGATACCTTGACCAATGAACAGCTTAAATATCTTGGTTCCTGGGAAGAAGGAACCTAAGACAAATGAAAAGCTCCCTTTCACGGGAGCTTTTCATTTCCGGTTGACGATTGCCATATTGCCAAGGACTGACCATGAGCGCAAGAACTGTTCAATACTGCGATGGTAAGTATAAGCCCCGTCAACTATCGATACCCGTGTATCGTCATATCCAGTGATGATCACGGTGTGCTCGTACCGCGCGACAATGGTCGTGTTGCCGTTTGAGGCCGTGTAGGAAACCGGAGACCCATCTTCGACAAGAAAGATAACCCAGGCGATCACGGGGGATCCTGCCTTTAGCTCTGCTTGCAACTCCTCCCATGATAATTGCTTTACATCCAACGCGGGGAGTCCGTAACTTCGCAACAGTTTTGCGACAGGCGCTGCGTGAACCCCATAAGAATCTGGGGGCAATTGACCTTGCATTCCATTGAAGGAACCAACAAATCCTTCTTCAGGATCGTCAGACTTTGGTAACAACGCAAGGAAATCGTCCTCCGGGATATCGACGCCAAAGTATGCTGCCCAGTCAACTGCGGAACGCGCTTCGCAATCCAATGTATACCGCTGGGCGTGTCCAACTACCCCTTCTATCTGAACAGAGCTCACATTGGATGGGGGGAGGTCGCTGGCGGGCGTGGCTGATAAGGGGGATAGGATCATGGTTTGGGTTGCAGTGGGTGAAGCAGACGGTAAGCGAGTCGCAGTTCTTGTTCGCGTTGATGTGGCCAAGGGTTTGAATGCTGTCATTGTCGTAGTTGCTGAATCGACGAAAGTGCTCTGACTTGCTCCAGGTGTAGTAATTATTAAAGATGCGCTGGGTGAAAGCAGGGTAGTGATCACAATGGAGACTAACAACAGGAATATCACCACGATCAATGAAATGACCAAAAGCGTGTTGCTTCCTGAGTTGTTCGACGCGTTCAACAGGTATTAAGGATTGGTAGATGTGACAACGATGTCCATATATATAGGATCACCGAATGCTGTACCCTCAGGATCAAAAGCCTGCCAGGCAGTGTGATAGGTTCCAATCTCTGCTGGAGCGAAGAAAGTAACAGTGATAACCGCGCGTGCGCCTTTTTTTGCCGGAAAAAGCGCCTGTTGTGTTTTCGCGCCAAGTGGCTGACCGCCGATATGCTGCAGTGTGTAGGAGGAACTCCAGTTGCATGTGCCTGAGTTCTCGACTTCCCACTGTTTTTCAATGATGGCATCCTGTTCCACGAATGTCCCGTCTGGAATGGTCAGATCATCAATGTATTTAAGGTTATTGACGCAATCCGGAGAATTTGCGCTGTCTGCAATTGCCTCCGTCTGATCGAGATTGATGGATGAGGAGGGCGGCTGAGAAGCGGGAGCAATGAATGCGGGAACCTCGACCACCGAAGGATCAGAGCGGTAAGGGTGGGTGCAGGATGACAGGACGAATGCTGCCAGAAAAATGAAGGCAGACAGCACAGGTACCGTAGATCGCGGTATTCTGCAAAGATAGGACACTGGCTAATCCTCGCTGCTCGTGGAGCTTTCCTCTTCTCCGGCGACGGCTAAGGTAAGGGGAATTTCTCCACCACTTGCGCGTTGCCTTACGGCTGTTTCGATCTCATTGGCCATATCTTTGTTCTGTCTTAGAAACTCCTTTGCGTTTTCACGGCCCTGTCCCAATCGAACATCCCCGTATGAAAAGAATGCACCACGCTTTGTGACGATCTCCAACTGAGTGGCAAGGTCGATGATATCACCCGATTTTGATATACCCTCGTTATAAACAATATCGAACTCTGCGGTGCGGAAGGGGGGTGCGACCTTGTTCTTGACAACACGCACACGAACACGATTTCCAATGATCTCAGCACCCAATTTAATGGACTGAATACGTCTGATATCCAATCGAACAGACGCGTAGAATTTTAGTGCCAAACCACCGGGGGTGGTTTCCGGATTTCCGAACATAATCCCAATTTTTTGGCGCAGTTGATTTGTGAACACAACAGCCGTCCTGGTCTGATTGATCGCGCCTGACAGCTTGCGTAAAGCCTGGGACATAAGGCGCGCCTGCATCCCCATCGTCGCGTCACCCATATCACCCTCAATCTCTGAGCGGGGTACCAGGGCTGCAACCGAATCGATGAGCACAACATCCACGGCGGCAGAACGCACCAAAGTTTCAACAATTTCCAGCGCCTGTTCGCCTGTATCAGGTTGAGAAACAAGCAGTTCGTCTACGTTGACACCCAATCTTGCAGCGTACGAGGGGTCCAGTGCGTGCTCCATGTCGACATACGCCGCGGTACCCCCCAACCTTTGAGCTTCCGCGACGATGTGCAGGCATAACGTGGTCTTACCGGAAGATTCGGGACCAAATATTTCAGTCACGCGTGCCCTGGGAATACCGCCGATTCCCAGCGCCAGGTCTAAAGACAACGAGCCGGTAGGAATGGCTTCAACCTGTAAATGCTGCGATTGTCCCATGCGGATGATCGCACCCTCCCCGTACCGTTTGGTAATATCGGATAAAGCCTTATTTAACACTGCTTTCTTGGCCTCATCCATATCTGAGCTGGTTTCGCTGATCAATTCACCTGAAGCGTTAAATTTTTTAGCCATGCCTGTCTCCTCTGAGTGATTACAAAAGATTATAACGTATCAAAACCTGATGTTGAATGATTGCTTCTTATAATACCATTATAGAACATAGATTCTAAATGTCAAGATAAAAAAACTCCTTCGAAGCGAGAAGGAGTTTTTTATGGGTATTCATTTTATCGTTTAAAGCGAAGCATTACATACTTACTGGCCGAATTAGCAAAGAGGTGATTTCTCTTAGATAACTGTGAAGGATCATCAAAGCCCAGGTTCTTGGCAAATTTTGGAGATGAATGCAAATACTTTTCAAACAGCATGAGTACCTGGTCTGGATCCTCAATCGTTTCTGCCCATGTGTCAACTTTTTTACCTTGCAGCGTAATGGTTGCCGGAGCGCCATTTCTTAAATTTTTCCACCACGATCTTTCCCGCAAACTTGCCACCAGAATTTCCCCATCCGCATCAACATAGTTTACGGGTATGTTCATCATTTCACCAGTGCTTCGTCCTGAGAATGAGATCAGCATCCGATTATCACTGAGCAGTCTGTGCGCTGGTGATCTTAGGACGAGACTGGAGAATGCGTTCTCAATATTTAGCAGAATGTTATCGTCTCTCATCGATATCCTCATTAATATATTCGGAATTTCACAAGAAAAGTTTCACGGCAAATCTTGCAAGCAGACGATCCATACGCGCAGCTCTTCTGAAAGCTCCCTGCTGGATGCGGCGAGAATGGGGACATCGGTCACGACAGCAGCGCGGCTGTCAACGCTTAACACGCTCACGCTGTTGTTCAGGAAGCGCGCAGGAACCACACCAATGCCGGATGGATCTGCCGCAATCGCTGTCAGCATCTCCGCTGGAGTAAATACGAGATGAGATAGTGTGGTGATGGGAGCGTTGTTCATAACACTGCTCAGGAATAATCGTTGGATGTCAGTTTCAGATGGGTATGTGTAAACCTCTATCGGAATATCCGTATCGTGCCATTTTACGATCGTTCCCATGTAGATTTGCGTAAGGTCAGCATTTGAAATGCTGGAGGTTACATTTTCCGGGTTGACAATGACCACGATGTCTTCCGTGCCGATCTGGTAACTGTTCAACGTATCACCAGATTCACCCAGGGAGATGCTCAGGAGCTCGCCATCGATTTCGCTGCTGGAAGAATCTTCCACGTAACGCAAGTTGATATCTTTCCCCTGATTCGCGCAATAACCTAGACTATCGGAAAGAGCGTGAAGTGAAGGCGGTAGTTCAATACTGATGGTTTGCATCGTCGTTGGTGATTGGGTGTCAGTCGATCCCGGTGAGGGGTAGATGAACAAGCTCAGGATGAGCATCGTGATTCCAATGAGCGCGCAGTATAACGCAAAGCCCAACAAAGAAGATCTCGAAATGAGCCTCATGAAGAAATGGATGACGAAATAACCGACAATTCCAGCGAAAAGAAAACCTATTATCATCTTTGGCAGGAATAACGACGGATTTGGGATTTCGAATAAATCAATAATGCCCAACAGTCCTGCTGCCAGCATGATGGGAATGGACATCAGGAAGGAGAACCTGGCCGAAGAAGGACGATCCAGTTTTCGCAGAAGCCCCCCCGAGATCGTCGCGCCAGAGCGTGAAATTCCCGGAAAAATGCTCAGTGCCTGGAAAGCACCCATGACGAGAGCGTCAGGCCAGGAAAAGGATCTTAATGTTCTCCGCCGTGTGCTGATCTTCTCGCCGATCACCAGCAGGGCAGCCGTGACAATCAGAAAAACAGCCGCGAATGAAGGGCTGGCAAACGCCTTTTCGACTTCCTCTTTGAACAGCAGACCGAGAAGACCGGCGGGTATGGTCGCAAGAATCAGGTACCATCCCAATCTTGATTCTTGAGTCGAGAAAGGTTTGCCTGTGAATATGCCTTTGAAAAAATCATGAATGATTACCCAAATGTCTTTGCGAAAATAGATCATAACGGCGAAGAGAGTGCCCATCTGTACCAGAACATTGAAAACGAACATCTGGTTGTGATCGATATTCCAGCTGAGCAGGTAGGGGACAAAAACAAGATGGGCAGAACTTGAAACTGGAAGAAATTCGGTTAATCCTTGGACAAGACCGAGGATGATTGCTTGAAGAATTGTCATGCTTTCTCCTTTAAAGTTGTGTTTTGATACCAATCAGCGAGAACCCTTTGCGCATAATTATCGAAATCATGATCCATGATTGCCTGCCTGGCATTTTTAACCAGGTTGGTTAAGAACTGCACGTTGTGAATGGATATGAGGATCCCGGAAAGCATCTCCTTAGCCATGATTAGGTGCCGCAGGTAAGCCCTTGAAAAATGCCGACAGGCATAACATTCGCATGTTGGATCAATGGGTCCCGGATCACGTGCGTGCATCGCATTGACCAGGTTGATACGACCGTGCCGGGTGAAAGCAGCCTGATGCCTTGCAAGTCGAGTGGGTAGCACGCAATCAAATATATCGATCCCACGCAGTATTCCATTGATGATATCCTCCGGTGAACCAACCCCCATCAGGTATCGAGGTTTATCGGCAGGCAGAACCTCGTTCACGATCTCTATCATGGCATGCATTTGTTCTTTTGATTCCCCAACGGAAAGTCCACCTATGGCATATCCTGAAAAGTCCATGGATGTAATTGTTTTCGCGGATTCTCGTCGCAGGTCAGGGAACACACCTCCCTGCACGATTCCAAAGAGAACCTGGTCCGGTCTCTTTTTTGTGTGGAGGCACTTTTCCGCCCAATCATGAGTACGGTGCATTGCTTTGATGATGTAAGCGCGGTCGGAAGGATCAGCACATTCATCGAAAGCCATGATGATATCAGCTCCCAACTTCTCTTGAATTTGAATAGCTTTTTGAGGTGTGAGGCGATGGATTGAGCCATCGATATAGCTGCGGAAGGTGGCACCTTCGGAGTCGATTTTCCGCATAGAGGAGAGCGAGAAAACCTGGAACCCACCAGAATCAGTCAGTATTGGTCCTGTCCATCCCATGAATTTGTGCAGTCCCCCCAGCTCTTCCACTAGCTCTGCCCCAGGACGCAGATAGAGGTGGTAGGTGTTGGCCAGTATCAGGGTCGCTCCTGCTTCTTCTAATTGGATGGGAGTCATTGATTTTACAGTCGCCTGAGTTCCCACCGGCGCAAAGACAGGAGTCTCCAGCGCTCCATGCGGCGTTAAAAACAATCCTGCCCGGGCTGTTTTTTCCTCATGCACAAGTTCAAATCGAAATTTTTCGGTTTTCATTGAATGGACCAATTATACCTTTGGCATCGGTGCAAGAAAAATACCGCTTGCGCGGTGTTGCTGCTGCGTTTATACTTGTCCGCATGCAAATTTTTGGAGATATTGACAAAGAGGCTTGTTCGACCTGGATTGAGATTGACCTTGGGGCACTCGAGCGTAATTTTCACTTCATGGAGGAAAAGACACAACGTCTAGTGATGCCGGTTGTGAAAGCGAATGGTTACGGATTGGGACTGGTCGAGGTATCTTCTGCTTTTGAAAGAGCCGGAGCGAAATGGCTTGGAATCGCCCGGATCGAAGAAGCGCTGTCGCTGCGACAGGCGGGTCTGCGCTGCAATTTGTTGATTCTTGGGTACACTCCCCCCAAACGCATCCCAGATGCTATCAAAGAGAGTATCGATGTCACTGTATACGACAGAGAAGTAGCCGGTGAATATCTCCAGCAGGCAGAAAAAAATCGGGGCTTGTTGAATGTGCACTTAAAAGTTGACACAGGAATGGGTCGACTGGGGATATTTCCAGCGCAGGTACAGGAAACGATCCTTTGGGTGCAGGCGCAGAAGAACCTCAGGCTGAATGGGTTATGTACTCACTTTGCCAGGGCTGATGAACCGGTGCACAGAACGACGATTGAGCAGATCGACAAATTTGACGAACTGCTCAAAGAACTTCGTAAAAACGGCATGGAGCTGCCGATCATCCATGCCTCCAATTCCGCCGCGGCCGTCAATTATCCCTCAGGCAGATACGACATTGTCCGCTGTGGGATCTCTCTGTTTGGAATTGACCCGGGACCGATGACATCCTTACCGGAGGAGTTTGAGCCTGTGATGAGCTGGAAAACCCACCTCACTTCCATAAAAATTCTGCCCCCTGGGCACGGCGTGAGCTACGGGTTCCATTATTTTACAAAGAAAAGCGAACGTATTGGTGTCATCGCGATCGGGTATGCAGATGGTTATCGAAGGCAAAAAGGCAACATTGCACTCGTGCATGGTAAACGCGTGCCTGTTGTTGGTGCAGTGTGCATGGATCAGTGCATGCTGCAGCTTGATGAAGTACCCGAGGCAAGAATCGGCGATGAAGTGGTTCTCATAGGCCGCCAGGGTAAGGAGACGATCACTGCCAACGATCTGGCGAGAGATTGGGGCACGATTCCTTACGAGGTCATGTGTGGATTGGCAGACCGGATTCCCAGATTTTATCTCAGGTGAACGAAATGCACAAAAAATGGATTTTTCCTTCAGCAGTGGAAGAGGGGGATAACAATGAGCTGGCTGAGTTTCCCCGTGCTGTGCAGCAGGTTTTGTTTAATCGGGGAATTTTCACATCGCAGGACGCATATCGGTTTTTTGATGCGCAGATGATTCGTTATGATCCATTCCTGATTAAGAATATGGATTTGGCATGCGATCGCATAATGAATGCCATCCGATCCAATGAAAACATTGCAATTTACGGCGATTATGATGTGGACGGTGTTTCCGCAACCGCCACGCTTGTCGAAGTGATCCGGAGAATCGGCGGAATCGCCAACGGGTACATTCCCAATCGGTACGACGAGGGATATGGTCTGAACATAGATGCGCTGGCATTGTTAAAAAGCCAAGGCAATAATCTGGTCATCACAGTGGACTGTGGTGCGAGAAGTTTTGCGGAAGCCGTGTATTGCAGACAGATTGGGCTGGATCTCATCATAACCGATCACCACATGCCTCAAGGGGATTTACCGGAGGCCGTGGCTGTATTGAATCCCAAACAGAACGGAGACAATTATCCATTTAAAGAACTTTCCGGAGCAGGGCTGGCGTATAAATTGGCTCAGGCTCTTACTACCAGATTTCCTGAACTTGAAATCGATGCTGATCAATGGCTGGACTTTACCGCGCTTGGGACTGTCGCTGATGTCGTACCTCTCGTCGATGAAAACCGAGGCATTGTTAAGCGGGGAATGGAAATGTTAAAAAAGACCACACGGCCAGGGATACAAGCATTAAAAAATGTCTCTGGAATTGTAAATGACAATTTCGATTCTTTTACTATAGGATTCCTGTTAGCCCCGCGTTTGAACGCTGCCGGGAGGTTAGAGTCAGCCTTAGAGGCCTTGGAATTGCTGCTGGCGAAAGATATCTGGAAAGCAGGACAACTGGCGAATAGGCTCGATCTGCAGAACAAACAACGGCAGGAACTTACGCGGGTGATTCAAGAAAGAGTCATGGCAGACATTACCGATGACAAATTACCTTACCTGCTTTTTGCAGCAGATGAGGAATTTGTGCAGGGCGTTGTTGGGTTGGCTGCTTCAAGACTGGTTGAGAAATTTTACCGGCCTTCCATTGTAGCCTCTCGAGGAAAATCAAACACGAAAGGCTCATGCAGATCGATCGCGGAGTTCCACATTACAAAGGCACTCGATGAATGCTCCGACCTATTGATCAGGCACGGTGGCCACGCCATGGCCGCGGGTTTTACTGTTCAAAACCGCAATGTCACACAATTGGTCGAGCGACTGCAGAAGATCGCGAAAGCGCAGCTAGAGACTGAAGAACTTGTGCCAAAACTCCGAATCGACGCGGTTGTCAGCATGAGTGAAGTGAATCACTCACTGATGGATTGGGTCGAGCGTTTCCAACCGACGGGAAGCGAGAATCCGGACCCTGTTTTTGTAGTCAGGAATGCAAAAGTGATTGAGAAACGCACGGTGGGAAAGGAAGGTTTGCACTTGAAAATCCGCGTGATGGATGAACATGGCATGATCATGGACGCCATCTGCTTCAGGATGGGGGGGGTATTGTCGCAACTGCATGATTATGTTGACATTGCCTTCAACCTTGAGAAAGATTTCTTTGCTGGCTGCAGGGATGGAAACGGCGGAAGGAAGTACAGGTTGCAGATGAATGCTCGAGACATCATCCCGGCAAATCCCTGATATGTTTCAAAAAAAACCTTCGCGCAGGCTTGCCATCATTCTCGGCCTGGTTGTCTCTGTCCTCTGGTCAATCTCGTGGGTGTTGATCAAGATCGGTCTTGAGGGGATCCCACCGATCACCTTTGCGGGCCTGCGTTATTTTCTGGCGTTCCTTTGTTTGCTGCCGCTGCTTTTTCAAAAGTCAGAGAAAGAAAACTTTCGTACGCTAAAACCTCGCGACTGGATGCAGCTTTCGATCCTGGGAATTTTTACGATTGCCATCACGCAAGGGGCGCAGTTCCTTGGCTTGCATTTGCTTCCTGCCGCGTCCGTCAGCCTGATTTACAATATGTCACCTCTGCTGGTAACGATTGGGGGCATCGCGTTTTTAACAGAA
This sequence comes from uncultured Anaerolineaceae bacterium, assembly GCA_964498605.1. GTDB lineage: Bacteria > Chloroflexota > Anaerolineae > Anaerolineales > Anaerolineaceae > JBGQAS01. The sequence continues at coordinate 26,435 of CAZCHK010000001.1, forward strand.
TTTCCAACCTGGATGCAGTGGCTGGGCATTCTCTTGAATATTATTGGTGTCATCTTTTATTTTTTTCCCTTCGCGATCACCGCAGACATGGGAATCGGTTTGGTGGTTGCATTGATCGGGCTTTTTGGAAATTCACTCGCAACACTGATGGGCCGGCGAATTAATTATGAGGGCAGGATCACACCTGCGATCATTACGACGATATCCATTGGAATAGGATCAATCATCATGCTCATCACCGGGCTGACCGCTGAGGTGTTCCCAAGGATCACGGCTACCCAGTGGTTCATTATTGCCTGGATGGCAGTCATCAATACAGCTTTCGCGTTCCTGGTGTGGAACTACATCCAAAAGACGCTCACGGCCGTGGAGGCAAGTATGATCAACGGCACCATGCTGATACAGGTGGCCATCTTGGCCTGGGTGTTCTTGGAAGAAAGTTTATCCTCCCAGCAGGTCGTTGGAATGGTGCTGGCATTTACCGGGATTCTTCTGGTCCAGTTAAAACAGTTCGGGCTCATTCGACGAAACGGTATTTCAGAAGCGTCCAAACAGCAATAAAAGCGTCTTTCGCTTTGATTTTTTTCCCTTGCGAGTAATCTCTCGGATTAAAAGTAATGGGTACCTCAAATATGCGGATTCTTCGCTTTAAGACCTTCGCGGTGAATTCAGGCTCGAACTCAAAGCGTTTTGATCGGAAGTGGATTCCTTTTACGGCTTCCTTTTTAAAAACCTTATAACCGGTTTCCATGTCACTGAGGATGTTGTTGTAAAGTATGTTCGTGATAAAGGTGAGGATCTTATTGGCCACCATGTGCCAGTAAAGAATCGGCCGCCTGGCAGCTCCGAGGAACCTCGAGCCGTACACGATGTCGGCGATGCCTTCCTGGATAGGTCTTATTAGATTTGGATACTCCCGTGGATCGTATTCCAGATCCGCGTCTTGGATGATGATCACATCCCCTCTCGCTGCTTGCAGTCCTCTAATGACCGCGGCGCCTTTCCCCTGGTTATTTTCGAGGGTTATCGGTTTGACCTCGGGAAACCTGGATAGTTTTTGCACTTCTATTGCGGTGCCGTCCGTCGAACCGTCATCCACGATGATGATTTCTGAGATCAAACCTGTGTGTTTTACACGGGTGGTGATTTCACGTATGGTTGTCTCCTCATTGTAAACAGGAATAATTACGCTTATGTCCATATAATTATTATACCTGCGGAAGAATGGATACATTTCAGCACGTGCTATAATGATTGCAGTAATTATCATTTTTTCAGGGACGAGATTAATGGCTACGAATGCGAACCAAACCGCAACAAGCTCCAAGCAGGATTCGGGATCTCTTTTCATTCCTCCACCCATATCAAAAATTGAGGACACGGGGCTCTCAGTACTGTGGCTCCAGGACCTTGTCCTAAAAATATTCTACCTGCAAGGATACATGACTGGTTTTAAAGTTGCTGAGCAGCTGGCGCTTCCATTCAACGGAGTGGTGGACCAATTGCTGGAAACATTAAAAAAAGAGAAATTTCTTGAAATAAAAAGCAGCCAGGGCGGATTAGGGGATGGCGCATATTTGTATGCGATTACAGGAGCGGGGATCGCGCGCGCTCGAGAAGCGTTGGACCGCAGTCAATATGCTGGTCCGGCGCCAGTGCCATTGGCTTTATACAACGAATCGGTAAGAAGGCAAAGCAGGACGCGCCTGCATGTGACCAGCCGGGTGATGAGGCAGATTTTGGGACACTTGATCCTGAGTGAAAAGACTTTTCATCAAATGGGCCCGGCTGTAAATTCAGGCACTTCCATATTTATCTATGGTCCTCCAGGCAACGGGAAAACCTCGGTTGCACGCGCGATCGGGCAGTTGATATTAAGTCAATCCATCAACATCCCGTACGCCATTTATGTTGATGGGCAGGTCATCCGTTTGTATGATTCGGTAAACCATCAACTAGCTGAGGATGCGGATGTTACGGATACGGGCACAGGCAATATTAAAGCAGGTCAGAAACGCGACTCTCGCTGGATTCGGATTCGCCGACCATTTGTGATCGCTGGTGGAGAACTGACGCTTTCAGGGCTGGACCTTGTTTATGACGATACACTTAAGTATTACGAAGCTCCGTTTCAGGTGCGCGCAAATGGCGGAATTTTTCTTATCGATGACTTTGGCAGACAGCAGGTTCGTCCGAGAGACTTACTTAACCGCTGGATCGTTCCATTGGAGAATCGCGTTGATTATTTAAGCCTGCACACGGGAAGAAAGATCGAGATTCCATTTGACGTTCTGGTCATTTTTTCAACCAACCTTCCACCAAAGGATCTGGTTGATGAAGCTTTTCTACGTCGGTTGCGGCATAAAATTGAGATCGATGATCCAAATTTTGATGATTACCGGGAAATATTCAAGCGTGTCGCGGCAGATAAAGGTATTCCTTACGCCGACCAGGGCCTGGCCTACTTGCTGCAGGAATGGTACATCAAGCATAATCGGAAACTGCGTGCATCCCATCCAAGAGATATATGTGACCAAATACTCGATATCGCACGGTACATGGCAGAGGAACCAGCAATGACCAACGAGATGATTGACAAGGCTGCCTCCGCGTACTTTGTTGAATTGTAAGGATCAGGCTTTATGAAAAATACTCTTATTTTCGGACACCGCGGGGCGTCCGGACATGCACCAGAAAACACAATCGCTGCCTTCGAGCTGGCCTGTCACATGGGGGCAGATGGTGTCGAACTAGACGCCAAATTAAGCAAAGATGGGCACGTTATGGTCATTCATGACCGCACTGTCGACCGGACTACGGGGGTGAGTGGAAAGGTCTGTGAATGGACAAAAAAGGAACTGCAAACCCTTGACGCCAGTTACAGGTTCTCAGAGAAGTTTCCTGGAGAAAAAATTCCCACATTGGCGCAGGTTTTCGAGTCTGTCGGCAGAAAGATGATCATCAATGTTGAGTTGACGAATTATGCCAACCCGTACGACGACTTACCAGACAAGGTTGCTGACCTGGTGAGAAGGTTCAAGCTTGAAAAGATGATCATTTTTTCATCCTTCAGTTTTCGTACGCTCAAACGCATCACGGCGCTCTTACCTGAAGTACCTGCTGGGATCCTGGCTCTCCCGGGAATCCCGGGTTTCTTTTCACGCTCTGGACCCGGGAGGAAAATCGCCCCCAAACTGCTTCATCCGTATTATGCGGATGTAAACAAAGCCTTAATCCAAAAAGCCCATGCCAATCAGCGGGGTGTGAACGTTTGGACAGTCAATTCAAAGGATGAAATGCGACGGCTGGTCAAATTCGGTGTCGATGGGATTATTACTGACGACATTCCACTGGCATTGAAGATACGATCACAAACCAAATAACGCTTCATGGATTTATTCGAATGAGACGCACGAAAACTTGTCTGCAGATACTGCTGATTCTACCCATCATGCTATCCTTTGCTTGTCCATCGCAGGTTGTCACCGCGTTTCAAGATCCAACCAGCGCGGAGGAGAAAGCCGCAGCACTTTTGAGCCTGCTGTCGACTGAACAAAAAATTGGACAGTTGTTTCTGGTAACTTTTCAGGGGACTGAAGTGGGTCCGTCCTCGCAGATTTACGATTTGGTTGTCAATCATTACATCGGGGGCGTTGTGTTCACGCGTGACAACGGCAACTTTGATGAAAACGGTAATTTGCTCTCGGCACTTTTAAGCACGATCTACTCGCTTCAATCGAATGCCTGGAATGTCAACCCCGTGATCACCGATGATGAAACTCCTCAGGTACTGGAAACGGAATTCATTCCTCTTTTCGTCGGGATCTCCCAGGAGGGGGATCTTTACCCAACTGATCAGATCCTCAGTGGAGTGACTGCTCTTCCAAATCAAATGGCGATCGGTGCGACATGGAGCGAGAAGATAGCCTTTGAGGTTGGAAGTGTCTTAGGCAAAGAGCTGAACTTTCTGGGTTTTAATCTGTTGTTAGGGCCTTCATTGGATGTGGTTGAGGTTTCCACGACGGAAGCTTCTGGAAATAAAAGCTCACGATCTTTTGGTGGTGATCCGTACTGGGTAGGCTTGTTGGGGCAGTCCTACATATCCGGTGTTCACCTTGGAAGTGAAGGAAAAATGATGGTTGTTGCCAAGCACTTCCCGGGCGGAGGAGGGTCGGATCGCTCAGTCGAAAGAGAAGTGGCAACTGTTCGGAAATCGCTGGAACAATTAAAACAAATCGAGCTGGCACCTTTCTTTGCCGTTACTGGCAGCGCCTCCGATTCTGCAAGCGAAGCGGATGGACTGCTTGTGTCGCATATTCGTTATCAAGGATTCCAGGGTAACATTCGTGCTACCACCAGGCCGGTTAGCTTTGATGCAACGGCATTGAACCAGATCCTGGCGATTGACACGCTTGCTACATGGAGAGAAAGCGGCGGAATCCTTGTGTCTGACGATCTCGGGAGTGAAGCCGTGAAGCGTTTTTTCGACACAGCTGGAAGCTCATTTGATGCAAACCAGGTAGCCAGAAGCGCTTTTTTGGCGGGAAATGATCTTCTGTATGTTGACCAATTTATCTCCACCGCTGATCCTGACGCGCACACGACCATTGTTCGAACGCTCGATTATTTTGTACAAAAGTATAACGAAGATGATGCATTCGCGGATCGAGTCGACGAGTCGGTCAAACGTTTGCTCACGCAAAAATATTCCATGTACCCTAACTTCATGCTTTCAGAGGTTCTTCCCCGGTACAGTAACCTGAATATCTTGGCGCTGACGAAAACTTTGATTACGGATGATATAGCAAAAAAAGCAGCAACGTTGATCAGTCCCAGCAAGGAAGAACTCGAAGCCATTCTTCCCGAAACACCTCAATTCGGCGATAAGATCGTTTTCATCTCGGATACTCGAACCGCCCAGCAGTGTGAAAGCTGTGAGGTTTTTGATAGTCCTGGAAAAGACTTCCTGGCAAACGCGGTGATGAAGTTATACGGACCGTCAGCGGGGGGACAGATCCGCGCTTCTGATATCAGCACATACAGCTTTGAGGAGCTGAACGCTTACCTGGAAAGCCCTGGCGAGTGGGTATTGCTGGACAGAGACCTGAATAATGCTGATTGGATAGTGGTCAGCACTTTGGACTGGGATCCTGACCAACCGGCTTCTCAGGCTTTTAAAAGATTTCTAGGAGAAAAAGACAATCTACTTAAATTCAAACAGCTGATCGTTTTTGCCTTCAACGCCCCGGTTTTTTTGGATTCCACTGAAATATCGAAGTTGTCCGCTTTTTATGGAATGTACAGTAAACAGCCTGCTTTTTTTGATGTCGCCGCCCGTCTGCTATTTCAAGAACTGTCTCCATTGGGTAGCTCTCCCGTTTCCATTCCAGGGGCAGGTTATGATTTGAATCTTGCTGTATCACCAGATCCTGACCAAATTATCTCCCTTATTGTAGATTCTCCCGTGATGGAACCCGAGCCATCAGATTCCGGAACCCCTCAAGCAACTGCTGCCCCATTTTTTGGTATTGGGGACTCGATTCCTATTCGAACAGGAGTGATACTGGACAATAACCAGCATGCGGTTCCTGATGGAACAGTGGTGAAATTTACTTTCACGACAACCGGCGAAACATTCCGCAGTTCACAAGTTGAAACAATCACCTCGGGTGGCATTGCCCGAACTTCCTATCTGCTTCAGGATAATGGTTTGTTAGAGGTACGAGTCACATGCGACCCCGCGATCAACTCAACCGTATTACAAATGAACATTTCAGAAGGTCAGGTTGGGATGATCACGCAGATCGCTCCGACAGCAATAGTTACTCCAACAGCTGAAAGCGTGATTGATTCTGAACCCTCGCCAACAGCGGAAGATGAAGATAGCATTCGGGGTAATGGTTTACTGCGATTCAGCTTTTGGCTTGTCAACACGCTTTTTTCATGCATATTAGCCTGGGGGATTTATAGGATTGGTGCAAGATTTGGGATGATTCGTTGGGGGCTTCGATGGGCGCTTATCGTGGTTATACTGAGTTTTGTCAGCTTTCTTACCACATTGCTACTGAAAAGTGAAAATCAATACTTTTGGATACAGGCATTCTTGATTGAATCTGGATACCTGATCATATCGGTTGTGATCGGATTGGTGTGGTTTTGGGTGGAAAAGAAGACAGGAACATAAAAATTACCCCAGCAAGGACAGAACAAAACTGATAAGAAATAGGAATATTGCCACGAGCAGCATCGCTCTCTCGAGCGGAAGTTTCAAATAGTCTTGCAGCCCATACCTTTTAATTATCGGCCTGCGGAAATTTCTATCCAAATCCGTGATTAGGCTTTCTCGGAATTGCTGTACTGATTCCGGTCGTTCATCTGGATGCAGTGCCATTGCCCATAGGATGGCTCGCTCTGTCCTCGGGCTGATTGCGGGGTTGAGCTGTCTGGGTGCAATTAATGCTTCACTATCCAGGAACCGTTCGCGTGCCTCCACGGGCGGATGGTTTGTTAACAGATTGTATAAGGTCGCTCCGAATGCATAAATATCCGACCGCGAGTCAGTATGACCAGAATCCCCTCCCAGCTGCTCCAGCGGCGTGTAAATTGCTGTTCCTTGTCCCTGGAGCACTGTTATGGTCATTTCACCAGGTGCCAATATTTTAACGAGGCCAAAATCGACCAATTTCAGCAGTCCTGTTGGAGTGAGCTTCACATTGCTGGGTTTTATATCACGATGCAAAATTGGGGGATTTTGACCATGAAGGTAAGAAAGCGCGTCTGCCAGTTGATCCGCCCAGGCCAGAACATCGCTTTCAGAGAGGAAAGCCCCATTTTCCTTGGCAGATAACATAAGAGTTCTGAGATCTTTGCCTGGAATGAAATCCATCACCAGGTAGTCACGCGTCGAGTGAGAGAAGTAGTCTGACACTTTAGGAAGGTTGGGATGATCGAGCCTGGCAAGTATCGAGGCTTCTCGGAAAAATTGCTGACGAGCTTCTTTAACCAGGTTTTTCGGTAGCGACCTGTCATGCTCAACTTCTTTGAGTGCGCACAATCTTCCCTCAAGGCGCGTATCTTCCGCCAGATAAATGCACCCCATACCGCCCTGACCAATAATGCGCTTGATCAAATAGCGATTGTGAACCAGAGATCCGGATTTCAAAGGCAATGGCATAAATTTTCCGCAGGAGTTGGTTTGATTCCAATCCTAACATCCCTGCTCATTATACCGTAGACAGACCGTGTAGGTTTAGCCTACGCGATCCTTAAGAAACGTGTGATAAAATTAAATATCAAAAATGATTCCTCAGGAAAAAAAAGAAAATCGCGTTCAGGCTCTCTTAATCGCTCAAAGCGGTCCGCTCAACGGTGAACGGTGGGTGTTGAAGGATGTGACTGTTATTGGGCGAGATCCAGGCTGCTCAATCGCTCTTGTGGATCGGCAGGTATCTCGATATCACGCCAGGGTTTCCATTGAAGGAGAACATGTCACCCTTGAGGATCTAGGCAGTAAAAATGGCACTTTCCTGGACAACATGCAGTTGACAGAACCAGTGATGCTGCACGATGGTGACGTTTTCTCGGTGGCACTCATACAGCAATTCGTTTATCTTAGCTCTGATGCCACTTTGCCATTGGATTTACCAGTCAGAGTGAACAAAGATAAATGGGGAAAACTATTCATCGATACACGGTCACGGCGCATTTGGTTGGGTGACAAAGAATTAGACCCGCCCTTATCGGTTCCTCAATTCAGACTTTTGCAGGAGATTTATAATCGTCCCGGCCAGGTTGTTGCTCGCCAGGAATTAGAAGTGGCAGTATGGGGTGATGAAGGCGCCGTTGGCATTTCCGATCAAGCTCTTGACGCATTAATCAGGCGCCTCCGAGACCGCTTAGCGGAGATTGATCCTGTTCATCAATATCTCGTTACGATCCGGGGGCACGGTCTACGCTTTGAAAACCCCCAAAAAGAAAATAGCGGCTGAGCCGCTATTTTACTAAATTTCGCTTCATTGCGAATTTGGTAACCGCTTTGAATACATTTTCCAGTTTGGCTTTTGCCGCCTTACTTTGATCATCATCTCCGCGAATGCCAATGGAATTGAGCGTTTTCAGGAATTGCTCATCAATTTTACTTGCGTTATCGACAATGACCTTTTGAAGATCACTTTCATTGTCAGCAGCCATCATCTCTTCGATAAGGGCAACTTCGGGTGGTGGTGCGCTGGCTTTTTCGATCACCGCCATGAGTTTCTGGATTTTTTCTAGTCTCATTGTATCGCCACGCTGGCGCGTGTCCTCCAGAGCAGTTCGCAGTACCTGAACGAAGAAATCATCGATTTGATCCAGCTGCTCATTTGCTGTTTTTTCAATATCTTCAGAAGCCAGGATCTTTTCCAACGCCTCTCTGGCTCTGCGGAGTTCAGCATCGACTTTCTTGTCAATATCTGCTGTCAGGTCTAAAAGCTTCTGACGCAGGTCCATCAATTTTCGCTGCTCATCTCCCTGTGCGGCGTCGATTTTCTCGGTTAGAGATTGGAAAAATGCATAATCCAGCCCAGAACGTGTGAGGCCAACCAGAGTTGACAATTGTAGATCTGTTGTCATGCCTGACAATACATCCAGCAATTTCTCGCGAGTAAGACCGTCCTTTCCCGCCTCCTGAAGAGCCTTGATCGCTAGTTCGACCTCGTCAGATTGCGCTTTGATTTGCTTTCCAATCTCAGTTTGTTCCATTAACTCTTTTTGCAGCTCATTCAGTTTTTGAGCGGAAGCCTGATCCCCTGATCCCAGAGATGCTTCTATAAGGCGTGAAAGCAAAACAAAAAATGTCTGGTCGATCAGCGCCCCTTCCTGTTTGATTACTTCCCCGCGTGTCGAGTCACTGACAGTAAGTAATCTTTGCAGCAGGGATACTTTTTTCTGCTGCTCGTCCAGCATCTCCTTTGTGATGCCATCTGCCTGAAGGATGGTTTCAACCAGCGTTTGATAAGTCAGCATGGATTTGGGTTGTAACAAATATGCTTTCCTTTTCTCAGCGGGTAATCCGTCAATCACCTTGTTGAGCATGGGGCCAAGCATTTTTTCTTGCTCCATCAGGGGTAGACCCATTTCCGGTGGAAAGTATGTGAGTAACATTTCTTTTCCAGGATCATGATATACAATTGGAGTGGGGATTTGTCCGGCAAATCCGCAGCTCTGGCACTGGGTGATGTTGACACTACCGCTTAATAATCGCTGTTTCGCCTGGGGATCGTTATTGAGGTCGAAAACTTGCTGAATTTCCACTAAAACAGGATTTTTACATCTTGGACAAGACATCTGTGTTTTTGGCATGTTGAACTCTCTTTATGATGAATTTTGCGCTGAGATTATACCATTGACAAATTTTTATCGTGGAAGCGAGAAGCAGATATGCGCTCCAATTTTTCTTGGTTTATCAATCCATATCTTTCCACCATGCGCTTCGATGATCGACTTTGCCAAATATAATCCCAAGCCGGTGCCTTTGGATTTTTTAGCAATTTCAGGCGACCGGTAGAAACGATCAAATACGTAAGGAAGATCTTCCGGATCGATACCCGGGCCTTCGTCAGAGACGCATATGATGATTGAATCCGCGCGCGATTGACCTGAGATGACAATTTTTCCCTGGGGAGAATATTTGATCGAGTTTGAAATCAGGTTCGCCAGAACCTGTTCAATCCTGAACTCATCACAATGAACAAGGGGAAAATCCTGGTCAAAGTCCACCGTGATCTGATGATGTGCAGTTTGGGTTTGAAATTTCTTTGCCGCTCTTTCACTCAGCGCTGGCATGGAGCACTCTGTACGTTTTATCGAGAAACCGCCTGCCTGTAGACGCGACGCTTCAAGTAAATTATCAATCAGGTTGCCAAGATGGTCAGCTTCATCCTCGATGACCTGAAGACTTTCTGCGACGATGTCCTTATCCCAGTGTGCATCTTCAAGGCGAAGCGTGCTGACGTACCCTTTGATCAGCGCGACTGGTGTTTTTAATTCATGCCCAATGATAGAAACGAAAGTTGATTTCAATTCTTCAGTTTGGCGAAATCTGGTAATATCTCGAATGTTGGCAATAATGTTTACCAGGGTTCCCGTGCTGGAAATCAGAGGAGCGTAGGTTATACTGACAGGCAGCGGCTTTAGATCTCCATTGCGCTTGAGATCACCTTCAACGTAAAGTATCGCGTGAGGGGTCAACGGCCAACCACCCGATACCGCTTTTTCCAACGTGTCGTCTTTCGGGACCTTTTCCCAGCGAATGATTTGTTCATGCAGGTTTCCAATCACCTCTTGACGGCTCAGTGATAAAAGCCGTAAAAGAGCGGGATTTGCGCGTTCAATTTTTAGATCGGGAAAGAGGATCAAGATTCCATCGCCAGATGTTTCCAGCAACGCATCCAGGCGCTGTTTTTCCTGGTTTACCTGGGTATACAGCTTTGCATTTCCTACTGCTATCGCAGCCTGATCCGCAAAACTTCCCAACAGCATCCGGTCGTTTTGTGTGAACAGATTCAGACCCTGCCTGAAAATAAAAATAAACCCTGTGACCTGTCGTTGAGAAACAAGGGGAAGACCTACGCCGGCAAGAGAGCCCGAGCTTAAGGAGCGTACCAGATTGGTTAACCACTGATTGAGGTTTGATGACTCGCCCTGCTCGGGCACGTCATCCATAGGTATTTCTGAAAGGTACTTCCCAATATGCTGTAAAAATGCGGGGGACAGCCCTTTGGACACCTGGATTCGCCATCCGCCCACATATGAAGGTAACGCGATAAAACCAGCCTGACCAACCAATAGCTCCATGGATATTTCCAGGATGCGTTCAAGAAGCTTGTCCAGGTTTAATTCTCTGGTTAAAGCGCGTGATAGTTCTAACAAATAATCACGTTGGCGAACGCGAAGATCAGGCAGCATAAGCGTATTTTATCTTAGTTTGCAGCCTCCGAGGATTCTTCCTCCGAAATATGGTTATTCATGGAGTAGATCTCATCTTCAGCGATGGTGATTGCTTCTTCTAAGATTTCCAGTCCTTCTTCCACTTCCTCTTTGGTGATGCACAGCGGAGGAGAAATGCGTATGGTGCTTGTGCCACATCCGAGTGTCAGCAATCCGCGTTCGAAACAAAGGTCCACGACGCGGTCACGTAGAACAGGGTCACAATCATGTGTTTCCGGATCTTTCACAAACTCCACCCCCAGCATCAGTCCAATTCCTCTCACTTCGCCCACGTACGGATGGCGGTCGTAGATGTCTCTTAGAAGGTTTAAGGCGTGTGAACCAACGATCCTGGCATTCTCAAGATAGGAATCTTCTACAAGTTTTAATGTAGCCAGCGAAGCCACGCATGAAAGAGGGTTTCCGCCATAGGTGTTGCCGTGGGCTCCCCTTGGCCAGGTCATCACGCTCTTGCGAGCGATCATTGCTCCAAAAGGAACGCCCGAAGCTATACCTTTTGCAGTGGTGATAATATCAGGCTCTACCCCAAAATTTTCGATAGACCACCATTTACCTGTGCGACCCACACCTGCTTGTACCTCATCAGCGATCAGGAGAATACCGTGTTTATCGCACAACGTGCGCAAAGCCGGGAAGAACGATGCGGGTGGAACAACATAGCCGCCTTCACCCTGAATGGGTTCAACCAGCACGCCGGCGACCTCATCAGCAGGAAGGATGCGGTCGAGAATCTCTTCCTGAATATATCGGACAACTGCCTGCCCGTAATCTTCGTTTGGTTTGGATTTCAAGATTTGGTGATACTCATTCGGAAAAGGGGCGTGCACCACACCGTTCATCAACGGGAAGAATCCTCTATGGTAAACGGGTTTGCTTGCTGTGAACGTTACAGCCCCCATGGTCCTCCCATGGAAACCTCCAAGAAAACCGATGAACTGACTGCGTTTCGTGTGAAAACGAGCCAGCTTGATGGCCGATTCAACGCTCTCCGTTCCAGAGTTTGTTACGAATGTTACAGCATCTTCTTGGAAGGGGGCTATGCGGTCCAGATACTCCGCGAGCTCCACCCACTTTTCGTGGTAGAAATCAGAGGATATGTGAATGAATTTTTCTGCTTGTTCCTGAATGGCTTTGACCACAGCGGGGTGACTGTGACCCGTGGAGGCGACTGCGATCCCCGCGGCAAAATCTAAAAAACGGTTTCCATCAACATCCCAAACCTCGCACCCTTTTCCGTGATCCATGACAAAAGGATAACCGCGGGGGTATGACTGGGACACGACCTTCGAGTCGCGTTCGATGATGCGCTTGGCATTTGGCCCTGGCAACTTTAACGTATTCATTTTATCCTCCTGGATTTACTAGATTGATCGAACTGGCACAACAACAGGTTCCCAGGTTGTTGATATGGAACCCACCCGGTTCAAATACAGGTTCTTCATTGTAGCACCGGTAGAGAGAATTTGACAATGGATGGAGGTAATGAAAGTATCCAGAAAGAAAGCACCTCAACAAAGATTGCATCCAGCAGGAGTTGCTTACTTCGTGGAGCGCGCCAGGGCTAAAGCGCCGACAAGACCTGCGTCATCGCCAAGTTGAGCGATAGAGATTTTCAGATCCCTCACATATTCTATCGAAATCACATTGCGGTGGATCGATTGCATCAACGCGTCCGTAAAGATTTTTCCACTGCGAGAAACTCCGCCGCCAAGGATGAGCACTTCCGGATTAAAAATGTGCAGGTAGTCGGCGATCGTCGAACCTAAAAAACCCGCTGCCCTTTCCAGAGATTTCTTTGCCAGGTCGTCACCCGCACCGGCTGCCCTGGAGATCTCGAGGGAGGTAATTTCGTCCAAATTGGAGAGAATAGACCTGACGCCTTTCTTGAGCTGGTCTTTTACCCACTGGGCGATGGCAGGACCCGCAGAAAAAGATTCAATATGTCCTGGGTGACCACAGCCGCACAGGGGACCATCTGGATCAATCACGACATGACCCAATTCTCCCGCTAATCCGCGGGCGCCCGTGAGAAGTTTGTCATGTATGATGACTCCACCTCCAATTCCAGTGCTTATGGTCAGGTACAGCACATCATGGTAACCTCTGGCTGCGCCGTATTTCCACTCGCCCATTGCTGCCAGATTGGCATCATTCCCTACGGCAACTGGTATATGGAACTTCTCTTCAATTATTGACCGGATAGGCAGGTAATCCCAGCCTGGCACATTCGGAGCAAGAATGACGACGCCCTGCGCGGGATCGACATAACCTGGGACTGCCAGTCCAATCGCTCTGACCTTGTTCTTATTCTCGGGCAAGGTTTCCTGGATAAGATCGGTCAATCTTTGTAACGGTGTGGATTTTTTATGGGCGGTCCGGATCCGGTGGCTCTTAATCGGCACGATACCTTCAACAGGATACAATGCCACCCTGATATGCGTTCCGCCAACATCGACAGCCAGGTATTGTCCCATGCGGGACATTATAGCACGCGCGTTGTATGAAAAGTTAACGATAGACCAGCAGACCTTGACAACTATTGTCCAGACTGGTATAAATCCGAAGTTTTGCGAACCGAACACAAATGATCATAAAACTTCCAGGACTGATCGATTGCCATGTGCATTTACGGGTTCCAGGCGGGGAACACAAGGAAGATTTTTCGAGCGGTTCAAAAGCTGCCATAGCGGGGGGATTTACTACCATTCTGGCGATGCCCAACACGCAGCCTCCCTTGACCAGGCTTGACCTACTTCTCAGGCTTCAAGCTGAAGCTAAGAAGAAGGCTTATTGCAATATTCTTTTTTTTGCAGGAGCATCACCCAACGAAATTCATCAACTGCCTGAATTATCCAACCAGGCAGTTGCTCTTAAAATCTACATGAATGATACTTTTGGCCTGTTGAGAATGAACAAGCGGAAGGATCTTGAGCGGTGCTTGAGAATTTGGGGCATGGAAAAGCCAGTTGCTGTCCATGCTGAAGGCGAAAAGATTGACCTAGCCATCGAGCTTTGCCGAGAGTCAGGTTCAAAAATCCATTTTTGTCATGTCAGCCGTAAAACCGATATTGAGAAGATTGCCAAAGCAAAACAGCTGCAGCTACCTGTCACGTGTGAGGTTAGCCCACATCACCTCTTCCTCACAGATAAGGACGCAGTTCGGCTTGGGCCATTTGGATACATGAAGCCATTATTGGGGACAGCGAAAGATCGGGACGCGCTATGGGCTCATATCGAGGAAACAATTGATTGTATTGGGACCGATCATGCACCACACACTGCAGTCGAAAAAATGCTTCCAGCGGGTGGACCACCGGGAGTACCAGGGCTGGAAACCGCTCTGCCCTTGATGATCACAGCCGTAACACAGGAAAGGTTGACAATTGATCGATTGATCTCTTTGATGTTCAGCAATCCCGCAAGAATTTTCCACGTTCCTACCGCTCCTGCAACATGGATTGAGGTGGATGTGGAGAAAAGATCGAGAATTTCAGGAGAAACGCTTTTTACCAAATGCGCATGGTCTCCATTTGAGGGCATGGAAGTTACTGGAACAGTGCAGCGAGTTGTTATGGATGGATTGACTGTTTTTGAAAGAGGAAAATTTTTTATTAAGGAGAGTGATTATGCAAGCTAAAACCCTGACGCCGTTGTTCGATTTTGGGAAAATGAAACGGTCCGAAAGCATCCGCAATGGATTAACCGGAAGAGACATTTTGGGAGTCGATCAATTTGATCGAGACGCTCTGAAGTACATTTTTCAGAGAACCTTTGAAATGAGGGAAATGGTTGAAAAGATTGGGGCATGCGATCTCCTGGTCGGAAAAATCCTTTCTTGTTTGTTCTATGAACCTTCCACTCGCACAAGCGCTTCTTTTATCGCAGCCATGGAACGGCTGGGAGGAGCGGTGATCCCCATCACTCAGGGTGTGCAATTCAGTTCAGTGTCAAAAGGCGAGAGCCTACCAGATACAATCAGGACTTTGGAACAGTACTCGGATGTGATCGTTCTTCGGCATCCGGAAATTGGATCAGCGAAAGTTGCCGCGGAAGCGGCATCGGTTCCTGTATTAAACGCGGGAGACGGGGCGGGGGAGCATCCCACCCAGGCATTGCTTGACCTGTTTACCATCGAGGAAGAATTGGGCAGGATCGATGGTTTGCGTATCGGCATGGTGGGCGATCTACGGTTTGGCAGAACGATCCATAGTCTCACGAAGCTCTTGCTCAATTACGATGTCCAGCTGCGATTTGTGTCACCGGATATTCTCAGATTGCCCATGTCAATCATGAACCAGGTTATTGACAGAGGGATCGAAGTAAGGGAAACAAACGATATCGCTGATGTGATCGGGAATGTCGATGTTCTGTATGTCACCCGCGTTCAAAAGGAGCGTTTCACCGACATGGCGCAGTACGATGATCTAAAGAACCTGTACGAGATCACGCCGGCAGTGATGAAAAATGCGAAGAAAGAAATGATCGTGATGCACCCTCTCCCGAGAGTGGGCGAGATCAGTCCTGAAATTGACAACGATCCCCGGGCCGCTTACTTCCGGCAGGTTAGAAATGGGATGTACATCAGGATGGCGCTTTTAGCTGCAGTGCTTGGTAAAGCTTAGACCGGGAGGAATGGTGAACAATTCATTTTTACTGAAGCTGACTGGAGCAATAACGAAAAACAATTCACTTTTATGCCTGGGTTTGGATCCAGACTCTGTTCAGTTGAATATTGGAGCATCTTCATCGATCAAGGCCGATCTGATTCGATGGGCAGGGGAACTAATCGACCGAACAAAAGATGTAATCTGCTGCGTGAAGCCGAACATTGCCTTTTATGAGCAGTTTGGTCTGGAGGGATTACAGGCATTGAAGGAAATCCTGCGGAACATCCCGCCAGAGATACCCGTGATCTTAGACGCGAAAAGAGGGGACATCGGCAGCACGGCTGAAGCCTATGCGCGATCGGTTTTTGATTTTTGGAATGCTGACGCGGTCACGTTGAACCCTTACTTGGGAGAAGACAGTATCAAACCTTTCCTGGACTATCCCGGAAAAATGGTCTTCATCCTGTGTCAGACTTCCAATCCATCCGCGCATCAGATACAGAATCATGGCATTCCATACTTGTATGAAAGAGTGGCGATGTTAGCACAGCAATGGGGTTCTGTTGATCAGGTTGGATTTGTCGTAGGCGCAACGCAAATTGATGCCCTTGCGAAAGTAAGACACCTTGCTCCTGCGTCCTGGCTGCTTGTGCCGGGTGTTGGGTCACAAGGCGGAGACCTGGAAGAAGCAATAAAGGCTGGATTGAGAAGCAACGGCACAGGTATGGTTATCCCGATTTCCCGTTCCGTAATCTATGCTGATGATGTGCGTGCAGCAGCCAGGGGATATAGAGAAAAGATCAATCAGGCAGTACGGGTCCAGCAGGCTCAAGCAAAACCCGAGGCTGGCATAGAAAATCTAATTGATGGTTTATTCCAGACAGGTTGTGTAAAATTCGGAAATTTTCTTCTTGCCTCAGGAAAAGAATCACCGGTTTACATCGATCTTCGCAGGATCATATCTTTTCCTGAATTGTTTAATTCGTGCCTAAGAGAATATATTAAAATCGCTTCAAAACTTCAATTTGACCTGATCTCAGCGGTACCTTATGCTGCCTTGCCTTTGGCAGCAGGGATTATGCAGCACCTCGCCAAGCCGATGATTTACTCGCGCAAAGAAGCGAAGCCGCATGGAACCGGGCAGATGGTTGAAGGACATTATGCAAAGGGGCAGGTGGCTGTTCTGATTGAGGATGTAGTGACTACCGGAGGAAGCATTCTTGCGGCCATTGAATCGATGCGCAATGAAGGCCTTGCTGTCAATGATGTAATTGTCCTTGTGGACCGCATGCAGGGCGGCAAGGAAGCATTGGCACAAGCTGGTTGCAGGATGCATTCGATACTGAATATCGAGGAGATCATCCAACACCTCTATAACAGCGGCAAGATCGATCAACCTTCATATGATAAACTTTTAGAATATGTTCATGACAGGTGAAGCGTGAGCAGCTTGATAACAGAGTTGTGCGGAATGAAATTAATGACCCCGCTCATTCTTGCCTCTGGGGTCATAGGAACCTCCCCAGGTCTTCTGCTTCAAGCTGCTCGAGCTGGAGCTGGCGCCGTCACCGCAAAAAGCTGCAGCATCAACGCCCGCGAGGGACATCCAAATCCTGTTGCGTTGGAATGGGAGCATGGGATCATCAACGCCATAGGACTTACCAATCCTGGCGCTTCTGTTGAAGTGGAGGAATTGGTGGAAGCCAGGCGATTGCTGCAGGAACTGGGCGTGCCACTGATCGCAAACATCTTTGGCGGCACTCCGGATGAATACGCTGAGGCTGCCCGGAAAATTTCTGAAGCTCACCCGGATATGATCGAGGTTAACATTTCCTGTCCGAATGTAAAAGATGAGTTTGGAACACCATTTTCCGGATCAGAACGCACAGCTGCTGCGGTGACTTTGGCGGTAAGAAAAGTGGTTGATCTGCCCATCAGCGTAAAACTATCTCCGAATGTTCCAGATGTGGGAAGCATTGCCAGAGCGGTTGAAGAAGCCGGGGCTGATGCCATCACCGCGATTAACACGATGCCCGGGAGGTTGATTAATGCGGAGAGTCGGTCGGCAGTCCTGGCAAACAGGAGCGGAGGGATCAGCGGACCCGCGTTGAAACCAATCGCTCTTCATTGTGTCGCACAGGTTTTCTCGCGCTGCCAGCTACCGATCATTGGCACGGGGGGGGTGTCCAACGGCAGGGACGCGATAGAGATGATCATGGCAGGAGCGACCGCTGTGGGGATTGGATCTGCTGTTTACTACCGCGGGGTGGAAGCGTTTCAGCTGATTCATGATGAGATGGTTGAGTTCTTAAGAATTGAAGGCATAACAACTGTCAGGGACATTATCGGGATAGCGGCATGAGTGAATCCAAAGGATTGTACCGCTGCATGCGAATAGTCAAGGCGCAAACGGAGAACAGCAGAACGAGAACGTTTGTGTTCGACGAAGCAGTCACATGCGAACCCGGGCAGTTTGTGATGGTGTGGCTTCCACGGGTGAATGAAAAACCTTTCAGCGTTGTCCAGGATGATCCATTTGCGCTCACCGTTGTTTCCGTGGGTCCTTTCAGTACGGCAGTCAATACACTGAAGCCCGGTGACCGCGTGTGGATCAGAGGACCACTAGGGAATGGATTCAAGATCAGGGGAGATCATTTGCTGCTTGTTGGTGGGGGATACGGCTCTGCCCCGCTCAATTTTCTGGCAAAAAAAGCCCTGAATATGAAAAAAAAATTGAGTGTGTGTATAGGCGCGAAGAGCGCGGAGGACATTCTCTTTGAGAAGCAATTCCGGGAATTAGGTTGTGGGATGCATGTCAGTACAGAAGATGGAAGCACAGGAAGAAAAGGACTTGTCACGGACCTGGTGCGGTCTGTCATCCTGAGCGCAGACATTGATGAGATTTATGCATGTGGCCCTGTAAAACTTTTGGAAGCCTTGGAAAAAATCGCGGGTGAATATGATGTGCCCTGTCAGCTTTCCTGGGAAAGTCATATGCGCTGCGGAATTGGCTTATGCGGAAGTTGTGAAGTAAAACGACCTCAGGGAGACGGAGATTTGGCATCCTGGTTAACCTGCAGTGATGGACCTGTGTGGTCAAGTGAACAAAAAAGAACCGCTTGAGTGAAGCGGTTCTTTTCCTTACCTTAACTTTTACTCAACATAGAACTTGAAATAAAACTCAGTTGGCACCTGCACACCGCCTGAAGTGAAAACTGCCCAGTGGGACAGATATTCGCCTTCCGCTTCGGGGGTGAAACATCTCAGAAAAATTTCCACTAACTCACCAGGTTTCACCTCGTTGGGCATATCAACGCGATTGCTCGCGAACTGGCAGGGGTAGCCGTAGATATTCCTGATGGAGTAATCTGTTGTCCAGGTTGTGGATCCGTCGTTGACCAGGCCAAAAACGAGTAAGAAATCCGTATTACCAATTGTGGAATATCCATCAGCTGGATGGCTGTACGACCACCTGGCATGGTCTCCTGTGTAAGATTGCCGCGTCGGGTTGGTGACGCTCGTCGTCGATTGGGCTGTTGGGCTTATATCGATCGTTGGCAAAGCGGGAAGGGTGACAGTCGGTGTCGCTGTCATGGTTGGCTCTGGGGTTGGAGTGGCTGTTGGCTGCGCCTGAGCGGTTTGGGTGAGATTCCACTGCACGGTAGCGGCGATCCTGGTTACCATGGCAATGGGATCTTCAGTTGGAGCCGCAGGCGTGCTTGACCCACAAGCTGTGATAGCAAACACCGATATCAATAAAAGGAGTGGAATTGCGTATATTTTATTTCTCATGAACTTCTCCAATCGTGTTCAGGATTATACCTGAAATTTTCAGGCGGGTGGCGTTTCCGCAGAGGCTATACCACCCAGCGACTCTTCCATTTCAAAGCGGAATTGTTTGGTGTACAGGTGGTAATACTTGCCTTTTTGTTTCAGAAGGCTGGCGTGACTGCCGGTTTCAGCGATCTGCCCATCCTCGATCACAAGGATGCGATCAGCTCGTTTGATCGTTGACAGGCGATGCGCGATGATGAAAGTTGTTCTTCCTCGCATTAGGTGCTCCATCCCTTTCTGGATCAAGGATTCAGTGAGTGTATCCACGGAACTTGTCGCCTCGTCCATGATGAAGATCTCAGGCTTTGCCAGGATAGCCCGGGCAAGACTGATGAGCTGCTTCTGCCCGACCGAAAGAAGATTTCCACCTTCTCCGACCTCTTCTTCATATCCCTTTGGCAGGTTTGAAATGAAGTGGTGTGCACCTGCAAGGTTTGACGCTTCCAGAATCTCCTCATCAGACGCGCCGAGACGCCCGTAGCGAATATTTTCTTTGATCGTCCCTGAAAATAGGTGAGGGGTCTGAAGCACAACCCCGATACGCGACTGGATCGAATCGAGTGTGTAGTTTGTGTAGTTCATACCGTTCACAAGGATCTTTCCGTGCGTGGGTTCATAAAAGCGACAGACCAGATTGACAAGCGTGGTTTTACCCCCTCCAGTTGGCCCCACGAGGGCAATTGTTTCACCGGGTTGAATTTCCAAGGATATATCTTTTATGACTGGTACATCTTTTGCGTCCGAATAAGAAAAGTTGACATGATCAAAAATGATATTGCCATTCAAAGAAACCAGGTCTTTTGCCCTCTTGCGGTTTTTCACTTCAGGCTCAGAGTCAAGCATGGAAAATATTCTTTCAGCTGAGGCGATGGCGTGCTGCATCTCGGCGAAGACCCGTGCGAGATCCTGAATCGGCCACATCATGAAAGTTACATAGGACACGAAAGCTTGGATTCCTCCAATGGTCATAGCGTTTGCGGAGTTTTGAACCTGGGAACCTCCGTACCAAAGGATCGCGCCTAACGCGCACGCCGCGATGATCTGAACGATCGGCAGGAATAGAGCGCTCATCCACGCAGCTTTATAACTGGATTTGAACATGCGATCCGTCAGGCTGCTGAATTCTTTGAGATTCTCCGACTCTCTACCAAGCGCTTTTACGACCCGGACTCCAGTGATGTTTTCATTGTATGCCCCGACAATCTTGCTGTTAGTTTTCCGGACATTCCGATATTCTTTCAAGATGCGTTTCCGGAACTCGATGGCGATGATTAATAAGACCGGCAGGATACCCAGTACAATCAAAGCCAGCTTCCAGTTGATCACGAGCATGAACACGAGTGAAGTAAGAATGCTCATTAAAGCCCAGGATGAGTCGATCAAACCCCATGTGAGAAGATCAGCCACGCGATCTGAATCTGAGGTGACACGCGACATGATCCAACCCACTGGGGTACGGCTGTAGTAGGATAGCGACAACTGCTGCAAATGATCAAACATCCATTTTCGTAGATCATAGCGGATGCGTTCTCCAAAGATCCCCGCGGTGAAGAAGAAAAGGTAAACCATTCCTGCCTGTACCAGAATAAAGATGCTGTAAAGGATCATTAGATTTACTAACATGGTTGGGTCGCGAGGGATGATGGCATCATCAATGATATGCTTGCTGATAAATGTAAAGACCGAATCCAATCCTGCGACAAAAAGGATGGCGATCAAGAAAACTGACACATCCTTTTTATGGCCTTTGAGTAAAGACAACAATCTCCCAAAGGTTCTTTGATCTAATTTCGATTCGAACTCTTCTTCTTCGTAGTAACTAGACGGAGGCATCAGCGATCTCCTTTTCCAACTCGTCTTCAATGCGAGTCTGGATTTCAAATATTTTGCGGTACATACCCGGTGATTTCACCAGTTGCGCATGTGAACCAGATTGACTGATCTTACCTTCATCCATCACCAGTATCAAATCAGAATTCATGATACTCTGAATTCGATGCGCGATTATGAACGTGGTTCGTGCTTTCATCAGATTTTCCAGAGCCAGACGAATTTCCGCTTCGGTCTCCGTATCTACAGCCGAAGTTGAATCGTCCAGAATTAATATGCGGGGGTTCTTCAGTATCGTGCGGGCGATAGCCACACGCTGCTTCTGCCCCCCTGACAGTGTCACTCCGCGCTCGCCAACCAGAGTATCATATCCTTTTGGCAGCGAGGTGATCACGTCATGGATTGCTGCGGACCGGGCAGCTTCAATGATTTCTTCTTCGCTTACTTTTCTACCAACGCCGTACGTGATGTTTTCCCGTATGCTTCTTGAAAATAAAAATGGTTCCTGCTCCACAATACCAATCTGGCTGCGCAGGTATTCCCGGGTGTATTTTGTTAGAGGTTCCCCATCCAACAGAATTTCTCCAGATGTGGACTCGTAAAATCGGGGCAGAAGGTTGACCAGGGATGTTTTTCCTGAACCGGTTGATCCGAGCAGGGCAACGCTGTCTCCAGGGTTGACGGAAAAACTGATATCTTTCAGGATCGGTTTCTCGGAATCGTATGAAAAACCGACCTTGATGAAATCAAGTTTTCCCTTCAAATCCGCGACTTGATCGATTTGACCCTCGTCCAGAGGTTCACGATCTTCTTTGATGATGTCCTGCACGCGCGTGAAGGATACAACACCCGTGGACATTTGAACGATCATTCGTCCCAGGTTACGCATTGGATAGATGATCCAGACAACCAGCCCAATATAAGCGAGATAAGTACCGGCAGTGATATCGCCATGAATTGCCATGGTCGCCCCGATGATCATGCCAGCAATAACCTGAGCGGAACAGATCACATCGGAAATTGGCCAGAAGAGAGAATGCATGCGCAGCAGCTTCCTGCCGCGCAGGAATTTTTCCCAGTTTTCCTTTTCGAACTTTCCCATCTCGAAGGCCTGCCTGGCAAAGGCTTTCACTACGCGAACGCCGCTCAGGTTCTCCTGTAATGTTGTGCTCAGTACGGCTTCCTGTTCCTGGTAGGCCTCGTAGGCTTTGGTGACCTTTTTGAAGAAAATGATCGAGGAGATGACGATGAATGGGATGACGATAATTGAGAATAAGGCAAGCTTCACATTCAAGTTGAGAAGCGCAACGAAATTGACGATGAACAGCAGGACGATTCTCCCCGCACCGATCGCCTGGTCACTAAAAAACCTGCGCAGCGCGTCCACATCCGAAGAACAACGCTCAATGAGATCACCCGTCTGTGTTTTATCATGGTAGGTGAAGCTTAAGCGCTGGATGTGATCGTAAAGAAAATTCCTTAATCGGCGGGTCACATTTTCAGCGGTGAATGATGCCAGCCTGCCGCTGAGAAAGGTAAAACTTCCTTCAACCAGTGCTAATCCCACGAATCCCAGTGCAATCAATGGAATAGCGGGTGTACCCGCTGTCTGAGGGAAGTAATTATCGACGAAAAAGCTCAGAAGCAGGTACGTGGAGGTTTTCGCCAGCGCGGAAATTCCCAGGCTCAGGTTCGCCAGTAGATAATGCCAGTGATAACCACTGGTCATTCTCCACAAACCTCTCAGCCGGCTCTTCACGTCGGTGTTTTTTAGATCATATTGTTGACGTTGATGTAGGTTCATAGTTATCTCCAAAAAAAAACCACGGGTTTTGATGTGCCCGTGGTTGTAATCATTAAGACAGCAATTAAACAGGCACAATACGACAAGGAGTGACAAAACCAGCGCCATTAAGCGCGTGATTGGTCAGGTAAGAAATTTTCCAATTTGCCATTCCTTATTCTCCTTTCTTAGCAAGTTTGACGATTTTATCACCCGTTTGTTGAATTCGTCAAGCAAATGGCTCACTTCTGGCATCCCGGGCACAAGAAACTGCTGGTTGAACCGGTCTTGATTTTGATGATTGCACCGCCGCAACCGGGACATGGTTTTCCTTCTTTGTATCCGATAAGAATGTCTTCCAGGGTAAAACCGCCTCTATTACCAAATAGGTCGAGTTCATAAAAAGCGCCTTTCTTTTGCAGGCTTAAATGAAGTTCTTCATGGATGGCGCGAAATAGGCGTCGAGTTTCCTCGGATGATAAGGAGGAGCAGGCACGGTCAGGGTGAAGCCGAGCGAGGAAGAGGATGTCATGTATGTAAGCATTTCCAATTCCAGCCAGAGCGGTTTGATCAAGGAGAAGGGATTTCAATCGTCTCTTGTTTGCCCCGGAAATGATCGTGGTAAACGTGTCAAATTTCATGTTAAGCGCATTGGGTCCCAGTCTTGAAAGCAGGGGGTGGGTAGTGAACGGGTCTGTTTCACAGTAATGGACATGTCCGAACCACCAGAAATTCACTGCCAGGCATGACCCATCAGTAAAAGAGATGTTGACACGATATTTTTTCGGCAGGCTGTGCCGATCTACAAGCAGCACTTCTCCACCCATTCCCATGTTGATCAGCAGCCAGCCTTTGGAAAGCTGCCCGATGATCCATTTGCCGTGATTGGTGAAGGCCTTGATTTGCTTTCCAACAAGTCTGTTTACAAAATCTTCAGGTTCGATGTTCAGGCATTTTGTTTGAAGTACTTCTGATGTGCGAATTTTTTTTCCTGACAATGCCCTGTTCATTTCTCGTGCACGGGAGGTGATTTCTGGCAGCTCTGGCATGGTTAATCCTAGAAAGACGCCCGAATATTTAGCAGGTTTCTTTGCGCATCAGGCACATTCTGGAGAAATGTGTTCAATATTTTGCAGGCATCAAAATCTGGACAATACGCGCAATTATTCACGCCACGTTTCAGGCCGCACGCTCGAATTTCACATTCCAGGCAGTGACCGCATAATGGCTCTGAAGGGCTGTGACATCCGATGCAGGAGATGGATGCAGGCGAAAGATTGGGAATTCCGAAGTCCTTTGACCATTTTTTCACAATTTCCCCCTTTGCGATTTCGTCGTTGTTCTTTGTAGCGATGTAAGCTTCACAACTCAAACAATCCAGCCCGCAAAAAGCAATAGCGATGTTCATGAGACCTCCGATAATGTATAATATAGCACATAAGTTCTAATAGTTCAATGGTATAGTATGTCTCTATCGGCAGGATAAAAACAATAATGATGAGAACCATAAAAATCGAGTGGTCAGATCGAAAACGGCGAGCGGATTTTTTAAAATTTCCATACAGTCTGTATGAAAATACACCACAGTGGGTACCACCTTTTGAATTTGAAGTTAAGAATACTTTGAATCGTGTAACGAAAAACTCAACCAAGCAGTCAGAGGCAGTTTCTTTTATCGTGCTGGACGGATCAGGCAAACCAAGCGGAAGGGTGACTGCGATCAACAATCAGCGGTACAACTCACACAACCAGTCGCAGCACTGCTTTTTTACTCACTTCGAGTGCAACAATGACAGGGAAGCTGCCGAGTGCTTATTTGGCTCTGTTTTTACCTGGGCTAGAGAGCGAAAATTAACGAAAATTTTAGGACCCAAAGGCTTTACGCCACTGGATGGGTTAGGATTGCTGGTGGATGGTTTTGAGTTTGCTCCCGCTTTTGGTGTTCCTTACAATCCCAGGTATTATCATGATCTTATGGAAGCCGTTGGCTTCTCTACGATGAGTGACATCGTGTCCGGGTATGTGACTCGCGAATCCTCCATCGCAGAGAAAATCCTCAAAGCTGCCGAAATAGTAAAAAGGAGGACAGGTTTGAGTGTTGGAAAATTCACCAAACGCCGTGACCTGTTGCAGCTTATCCCCAAATTGTGCGAACTGTACAATAAAGCAATCGAGGGAACTTCGGGTAACTATCCAATCACAGAGACCGAAGCGAGGGAGATGGCGCATAAATTGCTGCTTTTCGCTGATCCGAGGTTGATCAAGATACTTTTTCATTCCAATGAACCGGTTGGTTTTCTTTTTGCTTATCCTGATATCTCCGATGCTGTTCAAAAGCACCGTGGCAGTCTTTTTCCCTGTGCTTGGTTCGAGTACGCGCGTGAGGTTAAGAAAACGAAGATCATAAATATTAATGGAGCGGGAATCGTTGAAGAATTTCGTGGAAAAGGGGGGACAGCGATCCTGTTTGCGGAGATGTACAGAAGTTTACTTGAGGGCAACTATCACCGCGCTGAGCTGGTCCAGGTTGGGATAGAGAATCACTCAATGCAAAACGAACTCAAGAACATAGGCGCTGTATTTCATAAGGTACACCGAGTGTACGAAATCGATCTGTAAACACACGCGCGTGGAGGATATTTGCAATGTTTGGGTCATATTGTTGATTTTCTAGACCTGGTCTATAATCGTATCACGATACAAATACAAAAAGGAGGAAGATATGGCCAACGTCAGTTTTGAGCATGTTTGGAAGCGCTTTGGCGATTTTATTGCCCTCAACGACCTGAACATTGAGATAGATGATAAGGAGTTCCTGGTTCTCGTGGGACCTTCAGGTTGCGGTAAAACTACTGCATTGAGGTGCCTGGCTGGACTGGAAGAGGTGAGTTCGGGCAACGTGAAAATTGGTGGAAAAGTCGTCAACGAAATTGCTCCAAAGGATCGTGACATAGCCATGGTGTTTCAGTCTTATGCGCTTTATCCACACATGACTGTATACGACAACCTGGCTTTTGGGCTGAAACTGCGAAAATTGCCCAAATCCGAGATCGCCCGGAGGGTTCAGGTTGCTGCGGAGACACTTGGTATTGAACAATTGTTGAAAAGAAAACCTCGTGAACTATCAGGTGGACAAAGGCAAAGAGTCGCCGTGGGCAGAGCGATTGTCAGAGAACCCAAAGTCTTCCTTTTTGATGAGCCGTTATCCAACTTGGATGCCAAACTGCGCGTTCAGACACGTGCCGAAATCAGCAAATTACACCATAGGCTTCAAACAACTTTTATATACGTAACCCATGACCAGACTGAAGCGATGACCATGGCAACCCGAATCGCGGTCATGAACAAAGGGATCCTGCAGCAGCTGGATACTCCACAGCAATTGTATGATAAACCCAATAACTTGTTTGTTGCGGGATTTATTGGGTCACCGGCGATGAATTTCTTCCCGGCAAAATTACAGAAATCGGGCAGCAGCCTGGTCATTGATGCAAAATCATTTAATGTCAAGATCCCGGAAGAAAAGAAAGCCAATTTCATGAAGCTTGTTGGCAAGGAGATCATATTTGGAATTCGACCAGAAGACATCTACAACCCTGAATTCTTACCAACAGGTATCCATGCTTCAAAAATCTCGACAAAAGTGGATGTCACCGAGTTAATGGGCAACGAGATCTTTCTGTATCTCGTGAGCGGCACGCATAATTTTGTCGCCCGCGTTGATCCTCGCACAAGGTTCCAGGTTGGCGAAGAGGTTCAAGTAGCATTCAACATGGATAATTTCCACATCTTTGATCCATCTGTTGATAGCGAAAATCCCGCAGCGGTCCGCTAGTTCATGAGACTGTATCGATGCAGCGCAAGAATATATCTTGCGCTGCATTAGTCAACAAGAGGAGAAAATATATGTACAAAATTGTCTTGCTTCGTCACGGGGAGAGTGTATGGAATAAGGAGAATCGCTTTACTGGATGGACTGACGTGGAGCTTTCCGAAAAAGGTGTCCGCGAAGCCTTTGACGCCGGCAGGATGATGAAGGAGGCTGGATTTGAGTTCGATCTGGCGTTTACTTCCTTGCTGAAAAGAGCCATACTGACTTTATGGTTTGCCCTGCAGGAAATGGATCGAGTCTGGATCCCGATATACAATTCCTGGCGGCTCAATGAGCGGCATTATGGAGCGCTTCAGGGATTAAACAAAGCGGAAACAGCATCCAGATTCGGTGACGAACAGGTGCACATTTGGAGGAGAAGTTATGATATTCAACCTCCAGCATTGGCAAAAGATGACAAGAGGTTCCCCGGGCATGATCCAAGGTACGCAGGGATGAGTGAAAGTGAGCTGCCTGTGACGGAGTGTCTAAAAGACACTGTCAATCGTTTTCTTCCTTATTGGTTTGATACGATCACCCCGGCGATTCGGTCAGGCAAAAAGATCCTCATCGCCGCGCATGGCAATAGCCTGCGAGCTTTGGTGAAATACCTGGATACTATTCCCGACGAAGAGATCGCCGAGTTGAATATCCCGACAGGAATTCCGCTGGTTTACGAGCTGACTGATGAATTGAAACCGATTAATAAATACTATCTGGGAGATCCGGACGCGGTTGCGCGGGCAACGGAGGCTGTGAAAAACCAGGGAAAATCAAAGTAAAGATTCCCTGTAAACCAGAAGGATTCCCTCCAGGGTTTTACGAAACACTCTTTGAGTATTTGCAGCCTAAAAAACCAAATAGAATACCCAACAGAGCTGCGCTTATCCCGACTGCGACGAAGTAATTGGCAAAGAATTCCATCGGGAACATGCGGATCAAAGAATCCGAAGTGAAAAATAACCAGGTTTCCCCGGTAAAAAAGATCTCGTGGAATTTTGTGAAAAGTGCGTCGAAGTTGATTACCACGCTGAAAATGATAGCAATCAGCAAGCCCACAGCCACCCAACCACCCGTGCTGATGCTCCTCCAAAATTCCTTCTGCCTTTTCCAGCGCCAAAAGGCGAAACGCATTCCCACCAGAAATACTCCAATCACTACCCAGGTTATGATCATGATCTGGATCAGGATTTTCACATCAATTAAATGACTGATCTCTCGGTCATTGAAAAAGATATCACCATCATCATGAGTTGTTCTTTTTAATTCTTCGAGACTGGAGCGGCCTATCAGGAATCCCATCGTCCCTTTGGAGTATTCAATTCTCTGGAATGTGGTCATGCCGTAAGGATCAGCAGGAAGGTCGAGATAATTGTACTCAAATTCGAGCCAAATCGACGAAAGAAAAACACGGATCGATGTCATAAGAATGAAAAGCGGCAAAGTGATCACAACGAGAGCGAGAAGCACCTTCTTGATGATAGTCATTTTAGATTTTCGATTTCTTCAGAGAGAATGAACGAAACGACCATTTGATTCGTAAGCCATTCGACAGGTGCCTTATCGTCAGTAAAAACCAATGAGAAATCGCTGATGGGACCATCCCGCCTGTTATGCAGTGCTGTCACGATCGCGTACTCGACCAAAGGGTTGAGCCTGTTTTTTTCCTGCATGATTTGTAGATTTGACTGAAGGTTTTCCCAGGAAGCGCTGATCTTTGTGGCGTAGATAATCGAGTTCATCGAATCTGGGACATCCATGATGAAAACGCTTGGAAACACGCAGGCGATCGTGTCATAAAGCGCGTTCAATAAATCCCGGTTTGAAGGGCTGCGGCCGACATTGATCACCAGCACGCCATCTTCTGTCAGGTGCTGATGAACGATTTCAAAAAATTCCAAGGTGGTCATGTGCGCGGGTATGTAAGGAGGGCGGTACGCGTCAACACTGATGATCTGGTATTGGGATTGGGATGACCTGAGTCCAGTTCGGCCGTCCTGCACAAAAATGTGCAAATTAGGATAGGTCATGTCAAAATACATTTGCGCGATCGTGATGATTTTGGGATCGATCTCAAAGCCATCAATAGAGATTCCCGGAAAAGCGATGGCTGCTTGTCTGGCGGTCGTTCCTGCAGCAAGTCCCACAATTGCCATGCTCTTCACGTTGTCAGGTAAATAAGGGGGATCGTTAAAGAACGGGGCTGCGAGTACCTGCTCCCATGGGCCTCCGGTCAGAATCTGAGTGGGGTGGTAGACGGAATGATAACCTTGACCTTCATTGAGTCGCAGCAGCGTGAATTCGCCGGATTTTTGAACCTGGATATAGTTATAAGCAGATTCTGTTTCAAAAACCAATCCGGTGTTTTGTTTATCCGCTCCTTTCAGTCCAAAAATCATTAATAGAATGATTGCCAAAGGCATCCAGATGAAGAAAAGTGCCCTTTTATAACCCTCGTGCATCCACAACCCGATCAATGCTGTGATAATGAGTAGAAGCGAAAAAGTCAAGAATGTGCGATATGTACCGATTAAAGGTATCGATATCAAGGTGGGGAGAAATGTGCCTAAAAAAGAGCCCAGTGTTGAAATGGCATATACCTTGCCAGAGATTTTGCCCGCTTTTTCTGGTTCTGTGATGGCCAAACGGATGGCAAAAGGAGAAGCTGTGCCCATTAGTGTTACAGGAACACTCAGGAGTATGAGTACTCCAAAAAAAGACCCTACCAGTGGACCAATTAAAAGATTTTCAAATGATTTGCTGGCAAACTGCAGAATTGGACGAGAAACCAGGGGGACTATACCGATTAAAAATCCTGCCCAGAGTAATATTAAAAAAAAAGTTTTAGGGTGCGGAGATTTATCTGCCCAGCGACCGCCAATGAAGTACCCCGCAGTCAGGAAAATGAGGATCAAACCAATAATGCTTGCCCACACCAGGTTACTTGTGCCAAAATAGTTGCCAAGTAAGCGGGAGGTGGAAAATTCCACAGCTAAAGTAGTCAAGCCAGAAATAAATACTGCGAAGTATAAAAACTTTTTCATAGAGTGATTATACCAATCACGCTCAGGTATGTCAGAAAGGTATAATAAATCCACCATTTGGAGGATAAATGAAAGTACTCACAGTAGATCAAATGCGTGATGTGGAACAGAAAGCAATCGCTGCAGGCTCCAGCGCAGAACAGTTGATGCAAATTGCCGGGGTAAATCTGGCAAAAGTAGTTTTATCCAAAAAGACACATCCTTCAAAAAGCGTGATTGGTTTGGTAGGGACAGGGAAGAACGGTGGTGATACATTGATCGCTTTGGCGGTTTTGGCAAAGGCGGGGTGGGATGTTCACGCCTGCATGATAAAAAGCAGACATGCCCAGGATGAAGCATATCGATGGTTTGAACAGGTTGGTGGAACAGCATTCGTTGTTTCCACGGATGAAGGATTCTGCAAACTAGGAATTCTCATGAGTCATTGTGCTGTTCTCCTAGATGGACTGTTGGGCACAGGAGTCAAACTACCTTTACGCAAGGAGATTGATAATCTCCTTCGATTCATCAAGACTCAGCCAAGGATCCCGTATGTATATGCCGTTGATTGCCCGTCTGGAGTGGATTGCACAACCGGGGAACTGGCAGAGTCAGTTTTAATGGCAGATGAAACGGTTTCAATGGGAGCGATCAAGATTGGACTGCTTTCATTCCCCGCGTTTTCCTATGTTGGCGAACTTTCGCAAGTGGATTTGGGTATCTCCGATGAATTCTATCCCGATAACAATGAAAAATGCTTTGTAGTCGGGAGAGAGGATGTGTTCAAAATACTCCCCGTTCGACCAAAGGATGCACATAAAGGCAGCTTTGGGAAATGTTTGATCATAGGCGGCAGTGTCATGTTCCCCGGCGCACCGATGCTATCAGCAAAAGCCGCATACAAAGTCGGAGCGGGTCTTGTGCAGGTAGCATCTCCCGTTGTAGTTCAGCAGATGATGGCTGTGGCATGTCCTGAGGCGACCTGGTTTGTTTTACCATCCAAAGATGGCTTGGTTGATCACAACGCGAGTGAAATCGTTCGGAAACAGCTTTACTGCGGAACAACTGCTGCACTTGGCATGGGATTGGGACATGAAGAGGGAGCTGTAAGATTTATTGATCAATTATTTCCAATATTAAAGCAGCAAAAAAGGGAACGTGCCATCGGATTCATCACTGATAGTGAACCCAATGAAGAGCAGCAAAAAATCATCCCCCCGAAATTGATTATTGATGCGGATGGTCTGCGATGTTTAAACAGAATTGAAAATTGGCATGTCAAATTACCACCACAGACGATCCTCACTCCGCATGTGGGAGAGATGAGTCTATTAACTGGGTTGAGCGTAGAAGAAATCCAGGGGAACCGGTGGATGATCGCTGAAAAATATGCCAAACAGTGGGGAGTGATCGTTGTGTTAAAAGGAGCTGTCACGGTTATCGCTGATCCTGAGGGCAATCTGGCAATTATTCCAATTGCCACACCAGCATTATCGAAAGCTGGCAGCGGTGATGTGCTCGCGGGAATCATTTGTGGATTAAGAGCACAAGGAATGCATGCTTTTCAGTCTGCCTGGTGCGGAGCATGGATTCATGGAAAAGCAGGTCTGCTGTTGGAGAAGCAATTAAACAGCACGCATTCTATCATGGCAACAGAAATTATTGACGCTTTGAGCAGAGTAATATCAGATCTCTCGCCCAACAGGAACAATTACCAGCCTGTCAGGTAAGGTTCCCAGTCTGAATTATCCGGGACGTACCTGCCAAAAATATACCTTGCTGATAGGGGGGGGGCATTTGGTGCTCTTAAAAGGTGCATGTGCGCTTCCGACAAGGTCAGGCTCCCTTTGCGGTGATTGCATGCAGGGCAGGCTGCAACGACATTATTCCATGCATGCGTTCCACCCCGGATGTGCGGGATGACATGATCAATGGTCAACTCCAGCGAGCGTTTACCGCAGTACTGGCAGGTATAATTATCACGTCTCAGGATTTCTTTTCTGGAAAGTGAAATTTGCGGACGTGGTCTTTGGATCATGTGCTGCAGCCGTATTATGGAAGGATAAGGGAACGATCGATTTGCCGAATGAATTTCGCCTCGCCCATCCATGATCATTGTTGCTTTCTCAAGCAGTATTAAACCTACTGCCCGTCGGATCGTGCAGACGTTGATCGGTTGAAAATTTGCGTTCAACACAAGTACGTCTTTCATAGTAAAACTTTGACCGATTATAGCATTTTCTTGAGGGGAGAGGAGATCCTCAGAAAACCTTATTTTTCGAAAAGGGAGGTCAGTAATGTACTTCCGATATATTTGGCAACAGAAGGATTATCTTCTTCCAGCGCAACGACGATGACGTAGGACACAGAATTTGTTGTTGGAATTGTTCCACTTATGTACCACGTGATCATACCCTGCTTGATCGTTTCAACCGTGGTCACAGATTCCCAGTATAAGCCCGATCCGTTATCCAGATATTGTACATAGTTGTCTGCGTTGTTATAAAAAACGCTTGAAGAATCTTCATGCGAGAATGCTAACCAACTCTGTTGAGGTGTGTTCCTCGCCAGAACCAGTTTAGGCATATTTAACTGTTTGAAATTGTTGAGAGCACCTGCTGCTCGAGCAACTTGAAGTGGAGAAGCGGTCAGTTGTTGCTCACCGAAAAAAACTGATGATTTTGCGATTTGTTCCATGTATGTATATGGGATCGAGGTAGGGAGTGGGAAGGGAGGTTGTTCTAACAAGCCGAAGACGGAAAGCATCTGATTGATTCTTTCACTCGAAAGTTTCTCGATTAGCGAAATTACCGCTGAAGGACAACCACACATTACTTCCCCATAAATATTCGATATCTCTTGGGGAGAGCATGCGCAGTCCCCATAATTCAACTTGTTCAAGGTGATGTCAGATTGAGTGATTTCTAGTAATTGGTCTTCGTTGAACTGAGATAACAAGAACAGCCCCAGCGCGTTGCCGGCAGCATATTGCGATTGTGTAGCGCGATTTATGAAGGGGGAAGTTTCGTCAGCCATCCAATCTGACCACTTCTCAGATATCAAATTAGGATCGATCCAGGGATACGAGGATAAAGTGATCAATTCGCCAGTCTGCGAGTTCATCATGACAATTGCCCCGGTATGACCTTCCAGCAGCGAATCGGAGGTGATCTGGATTTCGAGATCGATGGACAACCTGATGTCCAGCCCGGCTGGAGGTTGGCCATAAACGAGGTGATTCCACCACACCACGGATGACGGGTTTCCTTCTAGGCCTCGCAGGTAGTTATCCAGGGATGCTTCAAGCCCAGCCTCTCCATAGACCGGGTCGTCATATCCGGTAAGCGAACTCATGGACGGATATAGATACTTACGGACAAGAGAACCGGTGGATCCTTCGGTTATCACAATGGGTTTGTTCTCATGATCCACGATGCTTCCCCTTCTTGAGTACCGTTCAGCAATAGACAGGCGCGGATTGTCCAGTCTCGTTTGCAGATCACCTGATCGAATGACACTCCACCATCCGGCGGAAAGGGCGAGTCCTAATAGACCCAGGAGCAATGCACTGCCGATAAATTGGAATGCTCTGGGACGCTCCATGAGAATCGGCTCGTCTGCTTTCTCATTACTGATGATCAATAATAACAGAATCGCTATGAACGAGGTCAGCAATGATGATCCACCGTAGGACATAAATGGCAAGGTGACACCAGTAAGGGGGAGCAGACGCATATTGCCGCCCATGATAAGGATACTCTGCCCGACTAGCAAAACAGTGATACCGGCTGACAGGAAGCGCTGGTAGAGGTTCCTCGCGTGTATGGAGGTTCTGAATCCGCGCACTACCAGAAGAGCCAAGACGCAGACTAAAAGGATGATTCCTGTCAATCCAAATTCCTCACCAATGGTAGCGGCTATAAAATCAGAATGGGGTATTGGTACAAGTCCCGGGCTGCCCATTCCTATTCCTCGTCCGATAAATCCTCCGGCGGCAAATGCGAGCATGGCCTGGATGATCTGGTAAGAACTTCCCGTGGGGTCGACCCACGGATTCAGCCAGGCGTCCACCCTAAGGTGAATTACCCGAAACAAGTAATACCCGGCAATTGATGCGATGAGCAGAAAAATAACACCCACGAGGACGATACGCCTCCTGGAAGAAGCCAGAAAGATAATCGCTAAATATATCACGATGAAAATAGACGCTGTACCAAGGTCGCGTTGGGCAAGGAGAACAGTCAACGCTGCCATGAACATGATCGTACTCGGAAGAATTAATCTGATGATGCTGACCGTAACAGGAAGGTGGTCAGCCAGATATGCAGATAAAAAAATTAGGATTAGCAACTTGATTGGTTCTGATGGCTGTAGATAAATCCCGCTAATACCAATCCATAAACGGGGACCTTCACCACCCGGGTAGACACCAATCACAAAAGTTAAGAGCATCAGTACAATCCCGGTTGTGAGCCAGATGTACTTGAACCGCCGTAGCAAATGTAACAAATTTGGCAGTTTTAAGAAAAATACCAAAATAGCTGTACAGATCAACAGCCATATGGTTTGCCTGAGGCCAAAATTGCTGGTTAATCTCCAGATGACCAGTAATCCCCAGCCTGTCAATAGGCCAACAATGGGAATGATATAAGGATCGTGCTCCGGCAACGAATGGTTAGCCAGGCGAATTAACATGAAGAAACAAATGAACCAAATTACAAAACCTATCCAGTGCCCCCATCGATAGGTTACCTGCCATGAATGTAGCCGGGCAGCGGTTGAAAGTGTCAACCCAATGGATACTGTGATGAGAAAAAGAGCTGAAAGAAAGAACAATCTTTCCTGCAGGATCTCAGATGAGTTACGCGGTTTTTCAAAAATGTGTCTCACTGTACGATATATTTCCCGATTATCGGTCTCAGTTTTTCTATTACGCGAGTGGGGACCATATCCAGTCGTGTGATAAAGGCTTCTTTTAAGGAATTTTGGCATTGACAGTGTGGCGATTCTACATCACGACAAAGAAAATGAAGGATTGTTTTTTGCGCAAGTGAGGTATTCGTTTGTAAAGTTCTGATCACCATATCAACACTTACGGTTTCTTCAGTAGCATGCCAGACATCGTAATCAGTTACATGAGCCAGTGTGACATAGCACATCTCAGCCTCACGGGCTAAAAACGCTTCTGGGCAGGCAGTCATGCCAATGATGGACATCCCCCAGGAGCGTAACAGTTCTGATTCACCCCTGGTTGAAAAACGAGGTCCTTCTATTGTCACCAGGGTACCTTCCATGTGCACTTTTCCTCCCGCAGAAGCCGCGGCTTTTGCCACCTGTCGTGCCAGGGTTTCGCAGTAGGGATCCGCCACCCCAACATGCACCACCAAGCCGTCTTCAAAAAAAGTGCGATTCCTGTTTCGAGTCAGATCGACAAGCTGAACGGGTATAACGAAATCTCCAGGTGCGAAATCTTCCCGAAGAGAACCACAGGCACTTATGCTTAGGATGCGGCGAATTCCAAGAAGTTTGAAAGCGTAAATATTTGCGCGGTAATTTACTTCTGAAGGAGCTATCGAATGGTTCATGCCGTGCCGTGAGAGGAAGGCAACTTTTTTCCCTTCAAGTTCCCCAATGATGACTGACGAGCTTGGAGGACCAAATGGTGTCGCAATATCGATTGTTTCTGAGTTGGTCAGACCAGGCATCCGGTACAGTCCTGAACCTCCGATTATCCCAAGCGCGATATCTTCAATCATTCTACCTCCTCTTACCCTTCACCCTCAATTTTTACTGTCCAGACTAAGGTTCCGCATTGAATCTCATCGTCAGACATAATTACTGTCGGTGTCGTGACTGGTGAATTGTTCAGCAATGTGCCGTTCGTGCTCCCAAGATCATTGATCCACCATTGCTTATGATGGTAGCTGAACTGAGCGTGTTGCGCTGATAAGGAATCGTGGTCCAGTCGTATTTCGCACGACTCATCACGTCCAGCAATAGCTTCTTTCATTTCTTTAAGGTCGAAGGATGTGGTTGTGCCTTCTTTGGAAATCAAACGCAGCGATGGGAAAGGTTTTTTAGATAAGACCCGGGATTGCGCTTGTAAGTCGCGCCACAGTACCAAAAAAGCAGTGAGCAGGAATGCAAAAAGCAGAATGATACCGATAACCCGAAAAATAAGAACAAGGATTCCGATCATTGATTAATCCTCTTGATGAATTTCTGGGATTGTTTTTTGAGTATTTAAAACATCCTCACCAAAAATGAGTGATACATTGCCGAAAGTTACGACATCTCCCGGGAGGATGCCTTTTTGTGAAACCCGCTTGCCGTTGATTAACGTGCCCATCATGGAGTTAAGATCAAATAGCATGAACCTTCCATCCAAGGCACGTATCTGCGCATGCCTTTTCGACACAGTGGGATCATCCAGGATCAGATGATTCTCCTTGCCTCTGCCGATATTGATAATTTTTTTGGTGATCGTGTATATGGTCGAATCCGGGCAGATGAAGAAGGCTCTGTGGGGCAGGGTGCTTCTTTCTTCAGGTTTTTCATAGATTGGTTGGGTTGATTCATCCATTACTTGATTAATGTGTGTTGACACGCGCACTTGCACTGGCAGCAGCGAACCATCCATTTCGATTTCGAAGGAGGGTCGGAAGGGGAAAGCGATCTCGGATTCTTTTGCTAGCTGCGACAGTGCATCGATCAATCCTGGAACCCAATCATCACGTGAGATTTTCCATAGTGAATTATTCGGATGCATGGAGATAGTATAGCGGTCTGAAGCGCGAAAACCTCCTGAGAGATCATGATGAATGGATGAGTGAAACGCCAGCGCAAGACTGCTGGTGATCTGTTGAATTGGATCGCGGTTTGGTATTATTTGACAAATGCCTTCCACCAATGTTTGCAAACGCGATTCTAATTTTTCGAGTTGACTCAACATGAGTCATATTATAGTGTAATCCTCGTAATATACTTTTATGCAGTTGAATAGCCCAGGTATTTTGTCGACAATGCAATAAAATGGAGGAGGGGAGACATTACAGCTCAAGCAACTCGTTGCTAAGCTTAATTTTGGATTGGTTTTAGGTAAATTGGGTTGCTGAAGATCCAACCGCGCTCTTTTCCGAGGTATGTAGTATGTGCTTCCACCCTGTACGCACCCGGCTTGGTCACTGCCATCGTAATTAATTTTTCATCATTCCAGCTTTTAATAATCGATCCATTGTGGATCAGGTGAACTCGGCATGTTCGTGGAAGATGAATGCGTAATGTAGCCCCGTTTTCATAACGAAGACAATCCCCCATGATTCCTTGCTCTTTCTCGGTGACCGCAGAGAAACGAAATCCAAAAGTCGGATCTGGACGATCATAACCAATAAAAAGGTGACCTCTTTGGAATGCGCTGTAGATAATCTTTTTGTCCTTTTCAAAATCGCCGACCAGCGCAGTTGAGGTTAATATGTGATTGTTGATACCAAGAAAATGATGAAAATAGGGAAAGACTGGTCGTTTAATAAACCCTCGTTTGATCTCTAGTTCATGCGCATCAGATGATCCAATTGCGACCACCTTGATTCCTCGGGAGGTGAATGCGTCCCACATTGTCAGGGCTTCGTTGAAAGGTTCCCTCGAGACATATTGAGGGTTGAAAATCAATAAGATCGCGTCAAGTAATGAATGTGCCCTGGCTTTGAATTCACTGAAATCGTTCCAGATTTCCATCCCGGTGAATCCTTTTACCTGATCATCCACCCAGGATATATCAGGCTCATTGATCAGAGGCATGGGTGGATCATGTGGGTGAGCGAAAAAGCACAATCCTCTTCTCTGACGAACAGCGTCAATTAGTTTTTGGGGGTCGTCCGCGTAGATTGCCATCTCTTCATCCGCGTTAAAAATTAACAAATGATTCTTCTGAGGGACACGATCCTGATCGTGAACTTCTTCTCCCACCAGTAAAATTACCTTGCGGCCATTTAATTCGTAATACCTCTCCGCGCCTTTTACCCAGATATTGTGATCCGTGATGATCACGCCATCCAGTCCAGCTTTTATTGCTGCTTCCGCGATATACTTATGGTTTCCTGTTCCATCGGAAAATCTTGTGTGCATGTGAGTGTTGATGATTAATTCATTCATGGTGATTGACGTCCCCATAAGCTAAAGGTATAATCGCCTTGTTAAACTCTTGGAGGTTGCTCGTGATTACTTATTTTAACATCGCTTTAATTATAACTTCTATCGCTTTGATCATTTCGGTAGTGATCCAGAACAAAGGAATTGGTTTAGGATTGGGTGGATTAACTGGAATGGATACTGGCGGTGTTTTTGCTAAACGCCGCGGGATTGAGAAGATCATTTTCATTGTCACGATTATTCTCAGCGTTTTATTTATCGGGTTGACACTCATCACAGTTCGACTGGGGAGTATTTAGAATCCTAAAAATCATTAATAGAGGATAGAGTAGATTAAAGAGGGCGAATTGCTCGAGTAGTAGCTTTTTGCCCTTTTTGGTATGATTAACACTATGAAACGTTTCCGCTGGCAATTGATAATAATTTTTTTAACGGGCATCATTATCGGTGCCTTGCTGTTGATTGAGCAACCCAACATTCGGACTCTTGTGGGTGAGCCAGGCGCTGGAGGGACGTACACAGAAGGATTGATCGGCTCACTGCAACGATTGAACCCGTTGCTGGATTCCTATAACCAGGTGGATAAAGAAGTAGACCGATTGATATTCAGTCGTTTAATTTCTTTTGATAGCAGGGGTATTCCAATTGGAGACCTGGCTGAAAGCTGGGAAGTTTCTAAAGACGGGATCATTTACAATGTATTTCTCCGAGATAACGCCAGGTGGCATGATGGAGCTACCGTTACGGGTGACGATGTCATCTTTACTGTTGACCTGATGAGGAATGGTGGCTCGATAATTCCTGCCGATATTCAAGAGTTTTGGGCATCAATTGAAGTATCCTCCCCGTCCCCGCTTTTGGTGCAGTTTATTCTGCCAGGCCCTTTCGCCCCTTTCCTGGATTATCTGTCCTTTGGGATCCTGCCAGAGCACATTCTAGGGGGAGAAACGATAGAGACAATTGTTGATCATCCCTTCAATCTTCAGCCAATTGGCAGCGGACCCTATCAGTTTAACCGCCTGATCGTGGAAGATGGTCAGATTGTGGGAGTTGTCCTCAATTCTTTTACGGATTATTTTTCCAAGCAAGCATATATTAACGAAATCAGTTTTCGCTATTATCCAGATGCCTTATCAGCTCTAAATGCTTTGCAAGAAGGAAAATTGCAGGGTATTGGTGAAGTAGAAACTGGGATACTGCAGAATGTGTCAAA
The DNA here is from genome assembly GCA_964498605.1 of uncultured Anaerolineaceae bacterium. Lineage (GTDB taxonomy): Bacteria > Chloroflexota > Anaerolineae > Anaerolineales > Anaerolineaceae > JBGQAS01. Next base: position 65,730 of record CAZCHK010000001.1, read on the forward strand.
GATGGACGATATGGCTTTGTATTCCAGCCGGAAGCCAATTCTCAGTATCATATTTCTCAATTTAAACAATCAGAATGTGAGTTACCTTCAGGATGTGAATGTACGTAAAGCGCTTTATTTGGCCATTGACCGGAGAAGCATCATCAATGACCTATACAAGGGACAGGCAATTTCCGCAAATGGAGTCATTTTTCCTGGAACCTGGGCTTACTTTGAGAATTCACCCCAGTATGAGTATGATTTAACTGCCGCGGAGGACCTGTTGACAGAAAGCGGATACACACTGACAGGTGGAACGGATGGCGTGAGAAACAAGGATGGTGTCGGCATTGTGTTTACTTTGCTCTGTCCTGACAACGAAGAGCACCAACAGCTTGCCCAAATGATCCAGGCACAGTGGGAGAAATTGGACATTCAGGTTGAAATCCAATCCGTCCCCTATGATGAGTTGATCAATGATCACCTCACGACTCGTGATTATCAGGCAGCACTGGTTGATCTGAATTTCTCCAATACACCCGACCCGGATCCTTACCCTTTCTGGGATCAAGCGAATATCACCGGCGGGCAGAATTACTCTCAATGGGATAACCGGCTAGCCAGTGAATACCTTGAAAATGCAAGGGTAACCAGCGACCTTGAAACGAGAACAAAGTTATATAAGAATTTTCAAGTAGTGTTTCACAAAGAACTGCCAGCCCTGCCTCTATTCTATCCGGTTTATACATTTACAGTGAACAGGCAGGTACAGGGAATCAGCACGGGTCCGATCATGGATACCAGTGATCGGTTCGCTACGATATTGGATTGGTACCTCGTTCTGAACGCGCCGAACCAGTTGATCGAAACCGCGATCTCCACTCCATGAATCCGGAGAAACAAGTGAAACACTCAGGCGACACTGGAAAAACCTCTTATTTGGGGAAAGTGAGGATTTGGAAAAATTCTGCCAGGATCAATGGTTTGGGATCATTGGATGAAGCAATGTCAGCGCTTGGTTTAATCAGAGCCTTTACTCACGAACAAATTATAAATGAAATCTGCAGCACAATGCAATCGGGATTGGCAATGATCTTAACGGAAGTTGCGACTGATAAAAGAAAAGCATGGCTGCACCCCAGAATTTCCCAGAAAGAGCTGAATTGGGTGGAAGAAAAAATTGTCGAAATTGAGCATGACCTGGATAAAGAAGCTGGTTTTATAATTCCAGGAAAAACAATCACCTCCGCATTTATTGATTTTGCCCGGGTGACAATTCGGAGAGCAGAACGTGAGTGCACCCAACTTTGCAGGAAGTCCGTTTTTGAAAACCCTGTTCTGATTTCCTGGCTGAATCGATCATCCACCTTGTTGTACTCGCTGGAAAAGTGGGAAATTAAGCGTTCTTCAGCATCGAAATAAGTAAATTACGCAGTGTAAATCGGATAACTATCCGGAAGTTTTGAAAAGCCAAATGCTTGATACAACTGAATAGACCGAGCGTTGTCACTTTGAGTATTCACAGTCAGCTCTTCGTTCTGGTTGAATCCAGCGTATAAAAACAGATCATCCAACAAGGCGCGGGCTATTCCTTTGCCATGATAATCAGGCAACACAGCAATCCTCGCTAGGTGGACCGATGATCCCTTTTTCGTCGAGAGCTGATACGCGACCGGTTTTTTATTTATAACCGCTTTACTGCAGTAAAAAGAATTCTTCATGGCTTCCAAGAGGGAATCGGCTGTTAATTGCCAAAGTGGCTCAAAGGCGTGATGATCAATCTCCAGTATCACTTCGTAATCGAGAATATTTACAGGCGTTATCAGAACATCGCTTAACAGATTTGATGCGGGAAGATCTGTGATCAACTTATGAAAAACCACGATGTGATTTTCGGAGTGGAAACCTGACAATTTCAATTCGCTTTCAAATCGGCTGGAGAGTGGGATTGCTGCAAATGTAATTTTTTGCCAACTTGAATAGTACTCTTTCACTTGTTCGAAGAGGGATTTCCAGGTGTAGCGAATCAAATTATCATTCGAGACGCAGAATATGTGCACCCAGGCAATATTCTTTGGATCTTCGCAGCAAGAAATCCAAGCGCATACACGGCCATCTTCAACATACACAAAACCCGGCTGCTTATCCAGCCAGTATTCAACAGAATGCCAATCAAGGTGCCTGTGAGTGAATGAGGCGTCCCGGGTCAGGTTGAGAACTCTGTCGCGAAAGTCATTGGACATGGGTTCGATCGTAATCGTACGCATTGGGGTTTCATAACTTCGGGATCAAATGAAAGAATCTGGACAATACTTTTTTTAAAGAATGCTCTTTCTGGCTGGGTTTTGGGTCAGTCTGCAGGGCAAGATTCATCGATGCCAGGGAATCTATATGGTTTCCTGCTTTCAATTCCAGCGAGGAGATGCGTTTAAGAATAATGGAGCGAGTCTCATTTTTCGGTAAATCTTCAAGCAGTTTTTCCGCCTGCCGATACAACGACAATGCCTCATCAAGACGTTTGAGATCCTCCAGCGCGGAAGCTTCATTACCCAGGGCCATTGCCTGGTACTCCACATTTCCTTCGAGGGCGAAGATATCTGCTGTGCCATTAATTTCCTGGATGGCTTCTTCGGTTTTTCCCATCATCTGCATGCACACACCTATGTTATTTTTCATTTCTGCCATGGAAACCACATCACCTGCGGAATCGAATTCATTCAAGGCCCTTTGGAACTCCTGGATAGCAAGTGCATATTCCTTTTTCCTGTGAAAAGTTTTACCTTTTTCTGAGTAAGACCGGGCGATGGAATTTGAACTCATCAATAGGTGATTTCTAGCAAACCTTCAGCAACCTGACGTAGTTTATCGGCTGACATGCTGGAAAGTTTCTGCGCCAGCATTAAGAAGGGAGCGTTAACTGGTTTACACACAAATTCCTGCACATCCTCTGGAAGTTTAAAGAATTCCTCTGAACGGCTGACACGTTTTCGCCATTGACCCACTTTTCCACTTTGAGAAAGGAAATTTTCCACCAGCTCTCCTAAAGCGCTGAGTACGCGTTCTAATTCAGGGATGGGAACGGGCGTTTTCCCCGTTTCGTATCTTTTCAAACGTGAAGAAGAAATGCCGGTTTTCTCAGCTAACTGGTTGAGCGTCAGACCTGCCTTAGAACGAGAAATTTTCAGGCTCGTTGCAATAAGGCGTTGGCGTACTTCTTTGAACTGATCGATTGTCGTTGGATTACTTGAGTCCTCAATGTCATCCATGAATTTTTCTCCCAGCAGATGCGAAACAGGCATATCGAGGAAGAAGGCGTATGCTTCAAGTTCGGGTAGGGATGGAGAGAGTTCCCCCCTCTCGTATAAATGTAGGCGGTGGTTTGATATCCCGATCGATGCTGCGCATTCCTTTATGGGTTTTCCAGATACTTTTCGGGCGTCCAGGAGAATCAGTCCAAGTTTTTTTGTGCGTAGTTTAAACAAGTCTGTTGACATCTTTGTAATCCTCAAAACATTTTTTTGCCTTTTTTATTATAGTCAAGAATTCGTCACTTAAATGATTTCTACAGGAGGCATTAAGTAACCAATCCCTGATCGTGTGACGATATGCTGTGGGTTGTGAGGGTCATCTTCAAGTTTTTGTCTTAATCGGGCGATGCTCACCCAGAGTATCTCTTTATCATCTTTATATTGGGGTCCCCATACTGCTGTGAGCAGATCTTCTGCGGACAGCACGATACCAATATTGTGTGCAAAGTGCAGCAGCAAGCGATACTCAGTCGCGGAAAGGAACACAAGATGCGCGTCTTTAGCAACCTCGGCTTTGGCGAAATCTATACGGATGTTCCCGTGGATGAAGAAACGGCTTTGGGTTTCTTCCTCAGGGCTTTGTGTGCGGCGCAGGACTGCTCTGACTCTCGCGATCAGCTCGGTGACTGAAAAAGGTTTGACCACATAATCATCAGCTCCAACATTAAATCCTCGCACTCGGTCTGACTCCTCGCCTTTAGCAGTCAGCATGATGATTGGAACAGACGAGAACTGCCGTATTCTTTCACACGCCGTGATGCCATCCATTTTTGGCATCATAACATCAAGGATGACGAGTGAAGGTTTTTTGCTGGCAACAATCTCCACTGCCTGTTCGCCATTTCCAGTTGTTATGATTTCAAATCCTTCAGGTTCGAGATTTACTTTTAATAATCGTTGGTAAAGAAGCTCATCATCTACGACTAGAATCTGATTTTTCATGAATTCACCTCTTCCTTATTCCCTTTTTGTGCTGATTGGACGGGAAGTTGGACACTGAAGGTAGTGCCGGAACCAACCACGGATTGTAAGGAGATTTTCCCCTGGTGTGATTCGATCAACTGTTTGCAGATAAATAAACCCAGACCAGTACCATGTTTGCTGAAAGATTGTTCTGGTACTCGAAAGAAGCGTTTGAAAATAAACGGGAGGTACTTTTGCGGAATCCCAGGGCCAAAATCACGAACATGAACAAGGAGGTTTTCTTCATCCGCGCCTATTTCCACAACGATTTTTGAGCCTGGCGCATATTTCTGGGCGTTTCCAAGCAAGTTCTCAAACACCTGGGTTAACCTTTTCGCATCACCTGAGATGACAGGTACTTCTTTTGCATACTTAAATTCGGTTTCAATGGACGGATTATGCAGTTTGAACCTTTCGAGTACATTTTTCAGCAAGGCATCCATTCTCACCGGGCGGAGTTCTAAAGTCAGTTGTCCTGATTGTAGCCGCGCAGAATCCAGGAGGTTCTCAATCAGGTCTTCCAACTGATCGGTTTCCTGATCAATTATTTGCAGAAATTCTTTTTGTGACTTCTCATCCCAATGGGTGTCTTGTCTTAAAAGTGTTGTGGTATATCCTTTAATGAATCCCAGTGGATTTCGCAGTTCATGAGAAATTGTGTTAATAAAGTTTTCTTGAAGTTGTACTTGTTTTTGTTCAGCTTCTAACTTTCTCAGCTGACGAGTGATGAGGTCCCTTTCCAGGAGCCACTGCACAAGATTACTGACGAAACCCGCAAATCTGATATCTTCTTCATTAAAGTGGGGACCTCCGTAGCGTATCAGCGACACTACTCCCAATGATCGATTAGAGCTGATTAATGGAAAAACCAGGATATGGGCACGTTTCAAGCGATCATTTTCGACATCATTATCCGGTATCTGATAAAGGTATCGTTTTTGTTTCAGTACCTGCGAGGCCAATTGCTCACCCCAGGAAATGTCTGCTCCAGCCGATCTGCCCCGGCCGGTGGATCGCGCATAGGCAACCTCGAGGTTTCGTTCGTCGGTCAGCTGACGGAAAACGACAAAATTATCAAAAATATAAACCGGCCGGATTAATTCGATCAGGTGGTTAAGGGCGTTGCGTAGATTAGTTTGTCGCGCGGTGACCTCAACCGCATCCAGTATCAAACTGCATTCGATCGATGAGAATAAAGCTGATTCCTTATGGTTTTGCATCGAGTTTTCTTGGTAGTTCTATTGAAAATTGTGATCCTTGATTTGGCATTGATTTAACTTCTATTCTTCCATTGTGAGCTTTGATGATTTCCTGCACTAATGCTAAACCCAAACCTGTACCTGAAAATTTCCGCGATGCAGACCCGTCCACTTGATAAAAGGGTTCGAAGACCAAATCGATTTTCTCTGGGGAAATACCAATTCCCGAATCAGTTATCGTAAGGGTGATATATTCGGTTGATTCATTCAACTTAATCAAAACCTTTCCACCAGCAGGGGTAAACTTAACGCTGTTGTTAAGCAGTTCGATCAGCGCCCAGGAAAACTTTTTGGGATCAACTTGCGCTTTTATTTCATTTTCAGGTAAGAAACTGGTTAATTCCACTGAGTGCAAATTGAAACGAGATCGCTGCTGGTCAATCACTTTCTCCACGATTTCATTTAGGACGATCACGCTGCAATCCAAAGGGACTTTACCCTGATCGACCATACTGAAAAGGATCAAATTGTCGATCAGGTTTTCCAGCTTATCGGATGATGCCAGCATGACTTTAATTGCATTCCTTTGCTCTGAGGTCAATTGCCCCATCTGGTTTTCGTTAAAAAGTGCCAGGTACCCTTTGATGTGCGTTAGTGGTGTACGCAACTCATGGGAGATATTCGCAATGAAATTTGATTTTTGCTTGCTGAGCTCGGATACTTTTTGATACGCCCGTTCAAGTTCTCCGGTTCTTTGATGAACTTTTTGTTCAAGGTCTTTGTTGGCTTCCTCAAGCGCGCTGCGAAGATTCATCACTTGTTCAGTGATCACATGGTCCAGCTGCTCTTTGGAGATGGCACCCATCTGAATCAGGACTTGACCCAGAAGTGGGTTATCTCCTTTGGTACGGGCGATCTGTTGGATCGAGAGCGCTTTTTCCAGGTCCAGATCTGAAATGAGACCACGAGACACCAGAAAATCCCCAATCCGCGGGATCAATACTTCAGGTGACAACTTTTTCAGATTGGTCATTATTATCTCTCGTATACTTTTTCTCCAGCAATGAAAACCTCATCAGCATAAATATTATAGAGGTCGATTGGATCAATTGCAAATGGGTCGACGGGCAGGATGATAAAATCTGCCAGATAGCCTTCTTTTAAAACACCCAGTTCTTTTTGGTGACCAGTGACAACATGGGGATTTCTGCAAAAACATTCGAGCGCTTGCTGTATACTGATTGCCTGTTTGATATGGAATGGTTCCAAGTCGCGTGGAGATCTTCGGCAGACTGCAGATGCTAGACCGGCAAACGGGTTGGGATTTTCGACTGGCGCATCTGAACCCAGAATAGCCAAAATACCTCGATTTAGGATTGTTCCTAAAGGATACGCATTGACTGTTCGCTCTCCCCAGTATTTCATCGCCATTTCCCGGTCTGAAGGGGCATGAATTGGTTGCACCGAAGCGATGAGCTGCAGGTCTCGAAACGTATCAAGGTCTTCCGGTAAGGCCATCTGCACATGCTCAACGCGGTGTTTGTGGGGCAGGTTGTATGAATCGGGTAAAAGGCGGAACAGATCACTGTAACTTTTCATAACAATATTCAAAGCCCGATCCCCGATCGCGTGAACAGCCAGGGAGAACCCCTGTTTGACAGCGTTAACTCCGATTTCGAGCAGCTCTTGATTGTCTTTGATCAACACACCAAAGTTTTCAGGTTCTTCATTGTAGGCTTCAAGGATAGCCGCAGTTCTGGTCCCGAGCGCGCCATCAGCGAATAGTTTTAATGGTCCAATTTCAAAACGGTACTCGCCTGAACCTGTTTTAAGGTTCTCCCGAGCTGCTTGATTCATGAATTCCAATGGGATGCTTTTAATCACACGCAACTTGAGCTTCCCCGATCCATTCAGGTGTTGATATGCTCGGAGGCAGTTTTCGCGATCAAAATCATGGACGCAGGTGATACCATACGCCAGTAACCTGCGTTGACCCTCAAGCAATGTGGTTATTACTTCCTCGCTGGAAGGGGGAGGGATATGCATTTCCAGCCTGGGTATGGCATTATCGAAGAGAATCCCAGTGGGTTGACCGTGTTCGTCTCGCTGGATGATTCCCCCTTCAGGATTGGTTGTTAAGTTGAGAATCCCTGCCAACTTCAAGGCGGAGGTATTTGCCCAAGATGCGTGCAGGGACTTTGAAGTGAGGTAAATCGGATGGACCGTACTGATCAGGTCGAGGTCGTTTCGGGTCCCATATCCTTCCTGCCAGAAGTTTTGATTCCAGCCATGTCCGATGATCCATTGTCCCTCTTTGGTTGAACGCACGCGCTCGGCGACACGTTCTAGGCATTCACCTTTTGTGTCTGTCTCACAATCGATCCGGGTCAGGCTTTGGGCATATTGCAGTGTGTGGATATGGGAGTCAGTGAAGCCTGGGATGATCGATCGACCTCCCAGATCAATTTTTTTACAATCTCCAGGTACTTGTTCAAGAAGTGTCCCGGCATCCCCCACTGCGGCTATCCTGTCACCATCGATAATCATGGCGGATGCATTAGGATGAAATTTATTCAGAGAGATGATGTTCGAATTGTAGAAAATGATCATGCTGGTTAATTGCTGATCTTCTCTATGATGTTCTCCAATTCCTCATCTGAAAAGTAAAAGATTGTGATGCTCCCCCCTCTGCTTCCCTGGCGCATCGTGACCTTTGTGCCAAGGATTGAGCGCAGTCGCTCTTCGATTGTTTTGATCTCAACAGAGACTGAGGCTTTGGGATTGGGATTCCTGCGGATTCCCGTCAGCTTACGAGCTATTTCTTCTGCCTGGCGAACTGAGAGCTGATGGTTGACTATAGTCTGAAGCGCAGCATTTTGTGATTGAAAATTTGTCAAGCTGAGTAACGCCCTTGCATGTCCTTCACTAATTTTACCTTCCAAAAGAGCGGCTTTTGCTAAGTCCGATAATTTGAGCAAGCGCAGGGTGTTGGTTATGGATACTCGGCTTTTTCCAACTTTTTTTGAAATATCATCGTGAGATAAATGAAAATCATCGAGTAGCTGTTGATAAGCTTCCGCAGCATCCAAGGGATTGAGGTCGCTGCGCTGTATATTCTCGATGAGTGCTAACTCCAGGCGCTCTTGATCATCTGCTTGACGGATAATCACCGGCACCATGTCCAGCCCTGCCATCTGGGCTGCTCTCAGTCTTCGCTCACCGGCTATCAGCACGTAAGTTTCATCCTGGAGATCGAATGTTACGATCAATGGCTGAAGCAGTCCATGCTCGCGGATGGAATCTGCCAACTCGGATAGCGCTTCAGGATCCATGTGTGAACGTGGCTGGCGTGGGTTCGGCAAGATCTTGGAAATGTTTACCAGCATACCTGCGTCATTGGTTGTTCCATTCTCGCTTCCCGGGATCAACGAATCAAGACCGCGACCCAAACCTGCTTTTCTTGCCATGGCTGCTCCTCCTACTAAATACTTGGGATATGGATCCCGTCTTGATCCAATATTTCTCTAGTCAGTTCCATATATGCCTGCGATCCGATTGACTCAGGCGCAAATACTGATATTGGCAGCCCATGTGATGGCGCTTCAGCCAACCTGACACTGCGAGGAATGATCGTTTTGAAAACTTGTTTGGGGAAGTACTTATGGACTTCTTCGACCACATCACGTCCAAGCTGAGTTCTTCCCATAAACATGGTAAGCAGAATACCGCGGATGGACAATTCTGGAAAAAGTGAAGAGCGGACCTTGTTAATCGTTTGCGTTAGTTGTCCTAACCCTTCGAGTGCGAGGTATTCACACTGCACGGGAATGATAATCCCATTTTGAGCCGCGGTCATTCCATTGACAGTTAAAAGACTGAGTGAAGGTGGGCAATCGATCAGGATGTAATCATAACGGTCATGAAGAACAGACAGCGCATCCTTGAGCCGTTTTTCCCGGTTGGGTAATTCGATCAATTCAACCTCTGCGCCGGCCAGGGCAGGAGATGAAGGCAGCAGCGAAATTCTAAGGCGTGGATTATGAAGAATCTGAGGAGCGATTGGGGCAGCTCCGATCAGGACTTCGTACGTTCCCACTTTGACCATTTTCTTATCGATACCCAGGCAGGATGTCGCGTTGGCTTGCGGATCGAGGTCAACCAGCAAAACCCTCTGCCCAAAGTAAGCCAGGAAAGCCCCTATGTTGATGGCGGAGGTGGTTTTCCCAACACCGCCTTTTTGATTAGCAAATGTGTAGATACTTTTCATGCAGTTACCATTTCTTTACGATTTGAACTTCTGCAATTTTGATCTCATCCTTCTTTGGGACTCCCAACAGGCCGACCCTGTTGACAGAATGAGACGCCAGTATGGTCGCAAAGCGGGCAGCTTCCCAAACGTCCTTTGTTTGATCAAAGCGAATGAAGAATGCAGCGGCAAAAATATCCCCTGCGCCGGTGGGGTCCTTTTCCTGATGTCGATGTGCTTTCACATACCGTAGATCGCCGTTCCAGTACACCCTGGATCCCAGAGGACCTTCGGTAACAACAAGTATCGGGGTTATCGAAGCAAGTTTGTCGATTGTTTTCTCGTTCCCTTTGACATCTTCAATGCTCAATACAGCTGCTGAGGATTTTCGAATTAAATCCTGATCGAAAATCCATTCACCAGTGGATACCCGACCTTTTTTATCCCATGAACGCATCCAGCCTTGCGGGGTGAGCCCAATCAGTGAATTTGGAAAGGCATCAATTATTTGGGGAGCAACCTCATTGGCGACCGGTCCTAGATGAACAATAGGTGTGTTCAACCACTCAGCAGGAATTGAGTTCGGATAGAGGTCACATGCCCTGTTGTGCAGCGTTTGCAGGCGTCCTCCGTCAGTTTGAATGTTCTCAAAGGTTGTGGAAAAACGGCTTGGCAGTAAAGCGATGTCCATGTCTGCCAGTTGAGTCAGATCAAGATCATGCGCAGCAGAAGTCACAATACCTACTTTTTTGCCCAGGCTTTGAGCAGTCAAAGAAGCATACGATGCAGTACCACCCAGATGGTAATGATCTGGATGTAGATCTTTTGTGATGTGTCCGATAACCAGGTAATCAACTTGCCCGTATTGTTTGGTAAGGGATAAGTTTACGGAACTCACGCAGGATTTTCCTCATCTACTGAAATTTCATGAGTATTAAGCTCTTGCATAGCTTCTTCCATGCTGATTTTTTCTTTGCGGGTCCCAGGCGCAGAAGTGGCACAATAGGGGCATAAATTCCAGGTGAGGTCAAGCATCCGTTTGCAGTGATGACATGGTTTTTTTAACCGGGTATGACAATTTGCACAAACGATCCAATCTTTATCTACTTTTCTGCCGCAGCCTGGGCATACTGGATCATCTTCAATGCTTTGCAGCAGGGCTTCTTCTTCCAGCGTGTGTTGGTATTCTTCTTCAATAGTCCTAACCGGACGGAGCAGGGTGTAAATTAAAACGCCTGGCAAAAAAAGCACACCCACCACAAGGACTGCCAGGATGCGTGCCAGACGATCGCGAGACCGAGATTTGATATCACGCCACGTCCAGATGATCAGTCCAATCCACAGCGCTACCATGAAGGCGGCTCCAAATCCTGTGGCAATATACAATAAAGTGGACAGCGCAGATGGATTTATATTCATTTCTTGCTCCCTGGAAAATTATAGCATGGAAGGAGTGCAAGCTTTAGGTTGGAACTTTCAGCATGTCGAAAAGCATTTGTCTGAAAAGGTGTTTGTGGAATTTCCTCAACTTGTGGAAGAATTCCGGGACAATAACTGGATCAGGACCAAAGCACCTCTCGAAAAATTGAGCAAGGTTGATAGGAATAATACAGCATTACGTAATTTCTTATGTGCTCGTATTGTCAGAACAAACACGCTAGGACTTGAGGAATAGGTGACCAATATCTGGTGAAACTTGGGTGACTTGGAAGGGATGGAAAACTTTCGACTGAATAACAAAAAGGTTAGGGCAGGATCAAAGCGGAATAATTAACAGCAAATACTCAGTTGCGCAACACGCGTTGAGAAGACCAGCAGTCAATATTCTTGCAGGTAACCCATTCTCATGGCCCAAGAGACATAAAAGGGGCATGCATGGTCAGATTGAATTCAATGATTAGTCATGGCACTCTTGATAAAAAAACTCGGGACAAAAAAAGACTCTCCGCTGACGTGAACGATGTTTGCAATGCGTATAGCCTGGAATCCGATAACAGCATTTTCCAAGGCGAGGTTTTCAAAATATCTACCATTCAGCATGGTGACGAATGTGATTTGAAATCCGCGTAAATTTTCAGGAGTGTTTGACGAAGTATGCCAATGAGTGGGTCTTGCGAATATCAAAGAACATTGACTCACGCCGGGAAACCTACCCGGATCAATTTCAACGATAAATTGGGTACAAATTCGTTTGCGTTGACAAAATAGGCTAACGTAAAGTAAAATTGCGCACGCAACAGGCGAGGTAGCTCAATGGTGGAGCAGTGGACTCATAAGCCATTGGATGTGGGTTCAAATCCCACCCTCGCCACTTTTTATTAAATTACATCGGATCTTTTTTTGCTGCAATTCATAGCGAAAACGATTTGTTGATACCTTCCAGCTCTCATTGTGGTAAAATGCATATATGCGAATATACGCATATGGAGATATTGATGAATCGACATACACTTGAACAGGAAATCCAGTTACTTCACGAAAGAGTATGTTACGCGCTTGGTGACCCAACACGCATCCTAATGCTTTATTTGTTGAATGAAGGCGAAAGATGTGTCAGTGATTTGACCCGGATAACAGGATTGCCTCAGTCAACCGTCTCGCGTCATCTACGTGTTTTACGTGAGCGGGGCTTGGTGAAAACCAGGCGACAGGGTGCGTCCATCCTGTACAGCTTAATGGATGCACGCATTATTGAAGCATTGGATATCCTAAGGCAGGTTCTGGTAAGGCAGTTGGAAGATCATGCCGATCTGGCAGCGCTTCTAAGAGATCAGGATAATTAACAGGAGAATGGTATGAAAGTAATCATTGTCGGTGGAGTAGCAGGGGGTGCAAGCACGGCTGCGCGGTTAAGGCGTATGGATGAAAATGTGCACATCATCATGCTGGAGCGCGGCGCAAACATTTCTTTTGCCAACTGCGGTTTGCCCTATTACATTGGAGAAGTCATCAAAGAACGGGAAAAACTGCTGGTGATGACACCTGAAGAGTTAAGAGACTTGCTTAACATCGAAGCGCGTGTGCGAAGCGAAGTGCTCCACATTGATCGCGAAGCAAAAAAGGTGCTCATTCGTGACTTGGAAAAAGCGACTGAATACGAGGAGACTTACGACAAGCTTGTCCTTTCACCAGGAGCAAGCCCGATCGTTCCGCCTTTACCGGGGGTGGACCTGCCAGGAGTATACACATTGCGGAACCTGGACGATATGGATCGGATTAAATCCTTTTTAGATGAAAAAAAACCAGCGCGTGCCGTCGTCGTTGGAGGAGGTTTCATTGGACTTGAGATCGCCGAGAATTTACAGCACCGCGGCGTGCAGGTGACGTTGGTCGAGATGCTCAACCAGGTGCTGGCCCCTATTGACTATGAAATGGCAGCCCTCGTCCATCAGCATTTGATGTTCAAGAAGGTCCGACTTGTTCTGGGGGATGGGCTTAAGGGCATTCAACAGGGCGAACAGGGTTGGTTGAAGGTGAATTTGGACAGCGACCGCAAGGTGGACACTGAAATGGTCATCCTCTCCATTGGTGTCAAGCCTGAAAATACCCTGGCAAAAAATGCGGGTTTAGAACTTGGCACACGTGGAACGATTTCAACAAATGAATTTATGCAGACCTCTGATCCGGATGTTTACGCTGTAGGGGACGCTGTACAGGTTAAGAACCGCATCACAAATGAAGCAACCATGTTGGCTTTGGCGGGTCCGGCAAGCAGGCAGGGACGTATTGCGGCTGATCATATTGCTGGACGCCGGATTGCTTTTCATGGTGTGCAGGGGACTTCTGTTGTAAAAGTGTTTGATTTAACTGTTGCAGCAACGGGTTTGAATCAGCATCAGCTCGAGCAGAAAAGTCTTGCGTTTGAAAGCGCGATCATTCACGCGTCCAACCACGCAGGGTATTATCCAGGTGCTTCACCAATCGCCTTAAAACTACTGTTCAGCCCAGAAGGGAAAATATATGGCGCGCAGGCTGTCGGTATCGAAGGAGTGGAAAAAAGAATAGATGTTATATCTACTGCGATTTTCGCGGGATTGAAAGTATTTGATCTCGAAGAGCTTGAATTGGCATACGCTCCTCCGTATGGTTCCTCGAGAGATCCAGTGAATCAGATCGGTTTTTCTGCAGGAAATTTTATTAGGGGAGATGTGAAGCTCATGCATTGGGATGAGATAGCGCAACTTGAACGTGAAGATTTCTTTATTCTCGATGTGAGGTTACCTGAGGAACTTTCACTTGGGGTAATTGATGGTTCACGCAACATCCCTTTACAACAACTGCGAACGCACATCAACGAAATACCGAAGAACAAAAAGATACTTGTCTACTGCCAAACCGGTCAGCGGTCATATTTTGCTGCCCGGGCATTAAAACAGCTGGGCTTTGATGTTTTCAATCTAACTGGAGGCTACAAAACTTACAGCCATGCCATCAGTCGTCAATCAAATTTTGACGTATTTGAAAATGTAACCATATCGAGCCGTGAAGAGATTAAAGAGGTACCCCCGGTGACCAATATTAATGCTGGACAATTTAAAGTAGATGCCTGCGGTTTGCAATGCCCTGGACCGATCCTGCGTCTTTACAACAAGGTGAAGGAGATGCAAGCAGGAGATATCGTTACGGTTCAGGCGACAGACTATGGATTTACAAGCGATGTTGAAGCCTGGTGCAGCACCACAGGAAATACACTGCTTGATCTGGAAACAACGGATGGTGTAATCACGGCCCGCATCCAAAAAGGAACGAGAGGTACGGAAAGTGGTGCCAGCGCGACCACTCAAACCAGCAAGGACCTGACAATGGTTGTCTTTTCAGGGGAACTGGATAAAGGAATCGCGGCTTTCATCATCGCGAACGGTTTTGCGTCTATGGGACACAAAGCCACCTTATTCTTCACTTTTTGGGGATTAAACATGCTGCGAAAAGATACTCCACCCCCGGTACATAAGAATATCGTCGAACGCCTGTTTGGATGGTTGATGCCGCGGGGTGCAAGAAAGCTGATACTGTCCAAAATGCACATGGCGGGAATGGGCACATCGATGATTAAATCTATCATGAAAAAGAAGAATGTTGATTCACTTCCCACCATGATCAAATTAGCACAGGAGAATGGTGTGCGCATACTTGCCTGTCAGATGTCCATGGACCTGATGGGTATCAGGAAAGAAGAATTAATTGATGGTATCGAGAGCGTGGGCGTAGCCACCATGGTCGCTGCTTCGGGAGAATCGAACGCAACGATGTTCATATAAAGGCGAACAAAAAACGAGGCTGATTTTTTGATGATCAGCCTCTTTCAGATTACTTCGTAAGAATATTCGCACCAACCAAACCACTGCCTGTGTGAACTGCCAGGCCCGCCGTGAAACTCGTAATATATATTTCCTTGGGCACGGTCAGTTTTTCTCGCAGTCGGTTGAGCAATTCTTCCGCATCTTTTTCATTATTAATATGGACGATAGCCAATTTATCGATTTCTTTGGCCCCCACTGAATTTATTACCAGTTCTACCAGCCTGTCCATTGCGACTTTCCGTGTGCGCACTTTCTCTAACATATCCAATTTCCCATCCATCATGGTTAATATCGGGCGGATGTTAAGAAGATCTGCCATGCCTGCAGTAAGTTTTCCCACCCTGCCGCTCATTGCCAGATACTTTAGCGTGGAAAGAGACGCATAAAGGCACAGGTTTTTGTGAAGTGTGCTGGCTCTTGCCACCACCATGTCGTGTGATTCACCCAGGCGAAGGTGTTCGACAGCATCCATGGCGATAAATCCCTGGCCCATTGATATTGCCTCGGAATCGATGACGGATATCTTTTTCCCTGGAAAATCATCGCAGGCACTCAACGCCGAAGCGTACGTTGCACTGACTTTGCTAGCGACACAGATGCAGATAATCGAATCTGCTCCTTCATCGAAGGCCTTTTTGTAGACCTTCGAAAAAGCAAAAGCGGGTGGGGCGGCTGTCGTCGGTAACCTGCCTGTGCGATCGATGCGTTCGAAGAGAGATCTGTCATCAATGTCGATATTGGTGTAAAAAGTTTCATCTCCGAAGTGTACCGTGATTGGAATGATATCAATGCCATATTGTGCTGCCAATTCCAGAGAGAGGCTTGAATCGGAATCCGTCATTACTCTTACATTCGCCATATTTCTCCTTTTTTTGTTAGGTAATTATGATTGAAAATGGTGATAATGCAAGTGTTTTCAGATAGTAATTTTTAACGAATTTTCGAGAAGTTGAGTGTGCTCAACACTCGCTATAACCACATGCGTAACACTTCCGGCAGCCCTCTTCGTTGATTACAGCAGCCTGTCCACACTCTGGACACAGGTCACCGATCTTCAGGATCGGTTGCTCCTGAATAGCTTCTGATTGAGGTTGATCGTTTTTGCGGGAGATGCTGGGTTGTGATAATGTCTCCCTTTCTAAACGTTCCTTGCGCTGATCCGCGTATTCTGCCAGAACCTGGGCAACTCCATCAGGAAGCGATCGAACTTTTTTCGCGCCAAAGCCAAGACTTCTTCCCCCACCTATTCCCCCAAGCTGCCTGATGACTTCCTGTAACCGCTCGACAGGTTCAACAGGCGATGCGATACGTAACACATATGAAATGAGCCTGCCAATTGCCTCGGATACCGCTGCCGTATCAGATCCTGCTTTGGCAGTATTGATGAAAGCCTCAAAAGGCTGGGTTTCTCCATTTTCATTGATTGTAATAAAAGCTTTTCCAAGTGGGGTTTCGATATTAAAAGTATACCCAACGAGAAATCTGGGGCGGGGTTTCTTGGCTATTTGCCAAAGTTCAGGCTGGTTTTCATCCTGTACTCTTATCCAGATTTCGTCTTCCTGGTCATTTTCCGGCAGGGATGTCAGCTCTTTTTTCTCTTTGACCCTGGCTGTTGCTTTTGTTTCTAACACGACATTCTCTCGTGAACCTGTGACATATACAGTGATTCCTTTGCACCCAAGCTCCCAGGACAGCATGTATGCTGTTGCCACTTCATCTTGCGTGGCGTTTGAGGCAAAATTAATCGTTTTCGAAATACTATTATCTACAAAGGCCTGCAGACATGCCTGTGTCCTGACATGTTCTTCTGCGGAAATGTCCTGAGAAACAACAAACACATTCTGGATGTTTTCGGGAACACCTTCGACTTTTTGACACGATCCTGATTCTGCTACTCTGTCGATCAGGACTGCCCGAGTTTTATCATCCAATCCCGTGAGCTTCAGTGCTTCTTCAAACAAAGGGCTGGCGTAATTTAATTTTAGATCTTTTCCATTGTCATTCACATGCCGGGTATACGTTAAGGCAAACACCGGTTCACATCCGTAACCCTCACAACCTGCGACTGTTGCTATGGTACCGGTAGGTGCAATTGTCGTCTGTGCTGCATTTCTGATACCAAATTTGCCTATATCGGAGGTCAGTTGGCCCCAATCAATGGGGGGTCGAAACCAGTTGTTGGTGTAATTCACCAGTGGCTGAGGAGGTTCCCATGTCAGATTGGATGGGTCGTAAATGGATCCATCAATCGCGGGGAACGCGCCTCTTTCTTTCGCCAGTTGAACACTCGTGTCCATGGCAATGAACCGGATAAACTCCATCACCTGTGATGCGAACTCCTGCCCTTCATGCGATCCGTATCGAATACCGACATGGTACATGAGATCGGCCAAGCCCATGATCCCAAGACCAATCCGGCGACAGCGCATGGCAGCCTCTTTAAGCTGGGGTACTGAAGGGACATATTTGTTTACATCTACCACGTCATCAAGGAAACAAACAGAAGTTCGTACTGTTTCCTCTAGTTTGGCCCAGTCGACTGAGTGACTTCCACCCGCGTGTTGAGCAAGGTTTACTGATCCAAGGCAGCAGTTCTCATATGGACCCAGATATTGTTCTCCGCACGGGTTGGTTGCTTCCAGCTGGTATAGATGAGGAACAGGATTTCCTCGGTTTGCGGCATCGAGGAACAGCAAACCAGGTTCGCCGTTGTGATGAGCCTGTTCAACGATTTTTGCGAATAAATCTCGGGCTCTTATACGTTGATAGACCTTTATGGGAATTCCAAGATTTTTCGCCTGTTCGAGTGTTCCATTAAAATTTCGGTAGCGATGATCTGTGATATCCGGAAACCGGAGATCCCAACCTCCGTCGGATTCAACCGCGCGCATGAAAGAATCCGTGATTCCAACCGAGATGTTGAAATTGGTGATCTGGTTCTCGTCAGTTTTACATGTGATGAATTCTTCAATATCCGGGTGGTCGACTCGAAGCACCGCCATGTTGGCCCCTCGTCGTGTTCCCCCCTGGGCAACTTCTCCAAAGGCGTTGTCATAAACCCGCAGAAAACCGACAGGACCCGTAGCTTGCCCCGCAGAGGTTTTCACCAATCCACCTTTTGGCCGTATGCGCGAAAATGAAAATCCATTACCTCCACCTGTCTGTTGAATCAAGGCGGCATCACGCATGGTCTGAAATATTCCATCTGATTTTTTTCCCATATCATCAGATATGGGTAGCACAAAACAGGCAGCCAGCTGACCTAACGGTGTGCCGGCACCAGTGAAAGTGGGTGAGTTGGGAAAAAATAATTTTTGTGAAATGATCCGATAGTACTTGTGTGCGTATTCTTCAACCGACTTGCCATATGCCGCCTCCGCTTCCGCAATATTTACTGCTACTCTCCAAAACATTTCCTCTACGGTTTCAGTCGGCAGATGATTGTGATCATGACGAACGTAGCGCTTAATTAAAACCTGTCGGGCATTATCTGTCAGATCGATCGGTGAGAGATGTGAAGTTTTACCCTGAATTTTTTCAATTTTCTTCTTTTCAGTCAATGGTGCTTCCATAAATCTGCCTCAGGCTTCTAGGAGTTTGTTTATTTCATCTCGAACAGCATGCAGGTCTTTTAATTGCAGGTAGACAGAGGCATAGCGGATGTACGCAATGAGATCCAGATCTTTTAATCCGTCAATCACTTTGTCTCCGATCACTCTGGATGAAATTTCGGATTTTCCCAACTGCTGCAGTTCTTTTTCAACATGACCGGCAAGGTGATCAATCATCTCGGCAGTGATCGGTCTCTTTGTGCATGCAGTTTTAATCCCTTGTTTGAGTTTATCGAGGTTGAATTCTTCCCTCGTCCCATCTCTTTTCACGATCAAAGGCGTACTGAGAATTACTCGTTCATAGGTGGAAAATCGTTGATGGCAGTTTTCACATTGTCGGCGGCGTCGTATTCCTCCCTGGCTATCATGGGCGGTATCGATTACTTTGGTATCAGCAACCTGACAAAATGGGCAGCGCAACTTTCCTCTTCTATGATAAGTCCGACTATTATCCCCCGTGTTTGATGAGGAGAGGGGTTTTGTCCAACAATGCCCCATATATGGGGGTACAATACGAAAAAATACGTATATGTAGGTCATCGTCATTCTAGCACGATTAAAAATAATAGGCAAGAAATTTTAGGTTTAACAACCTTAAAAAATATATTTCACACAAAGCGTTCACGATTGCCGCTGAAATGGGAGCCGGTCAGCGAACAGCTGACCGGCTCAGGGAGGGGGGAGGGAGGAACATGCAAAGGAAGCGAATCGAGAATCAGTCCAGATGCTTCCTGAGCTTACATCAATTTACTCTCCTGCAAATCACACATCTTGTTGATTAGTTATCTTTGTTCACATCCATTTCGCTGTTGCTTTTCATGAACCTTGAAGACCGCATAAAAGTTGGAATGTCCAACTTGCTTGTATCATACATTGTGGTTTTAGCCATTTCTTCAACCGCTTCGACGGGCTGCTTCTCAGTAATCTGACTGGTTGAAAATTGTGCCTGTGAAAACTGGTTCACAGTACTGGATTTCAAAGGTTCAGCACGGGAGTATCTCGGTACTCTGGTATAGATTGTGTTATTGTCAAAGCCAGTCGCTATCACCGTGATGCGGATGCTATCTTCCATCTTGGGATCGATCACAGCGCCGAAGATCAAGTTCACATCAGGGTGCGCAGTTGCTTTGATGATCTCTGCAGCCTGGGTGACTTCGTAAAGTGTAAGATTATTTCCACCAGTGACGTTAAACAAGATGCCACGCGCGCCATTGATTGTGATATCCAGCAATTGGCTGGAGATGGCTTGCTCAGCAGCGACGCGGGCGCGATCTTCTCCAGATCCTTGCCCAACGGCCATCAGCGCGGCTCCACCTTCAGACATGATCGTGCGCACATCTGCAAAATCAAGATTGATCAGACCTTCCAGCGTTATGAGTTCTGATATGCCTTGGATTCCCTGATGAAGAACTTCGTCTGCCTTCTGAAAGGCATCCGTGAGACTGGACCTTTTGTCCACAATTTGTAGCAGGCGGTCATTAGGAATGACGATTAATGTGTTTGTTTTTTCCTTTAGATTCGTAACTCCCAACTCAGCAGCATTCATCCTGCGGGACCCTTCAAAGTTAAAAGGTTTGGTGACCACACCAATTGTCAGCGCTTGGCATTCCCGGGCTATCTTCGCGACAATCGGAGCTGCGCCTGTCCCCGTTCCACCACCCATGCCGGCAGTAATGAATACCATGTCTGTGTTCTTAAGCACATCGTATAGCTCTTCAGCCGATTCTTCGGCCGCTTTTTGTCCCACTTCAGGATTCCCCCCGGCTCCCAGGCCACGCGTTGATTTATCTCCAATGCGCACTCTGGTCGTCGCTTTTGAATGGGTTAATGCTTGTGCGTCTGTATTGACTGCTACAAATTCGATTCCCTTCATTCCCTGGGAAATCATGCGGTCAACCGCGTTGCAGCCTCCGCCACCTACACCTACTACTTTTATCCGGGCATACATTTCATTATTACTTTGATGTTCCATTTTATCCTCCTCCAAAGGATCAATTTATTATCAGCTCTTGGCTGATCATTCCATATCCGACGGCAGCATTTTCTTACCAAATTCAATGAGTTTTTCAAGCCACTTTGGCTTGTTTCTTGGCGTTTTTGGTAGTTCTATTGGTTCACCCATCTTTATCGCCCATTTCAACAGACCCACACTCGTCGAATATGCTGGGTTGTTCAATTGATCGACGAGCCCATTGAGGTTCTCTGGTTTAGCTACGCGGATCGGCAAACCCGTGACTTGTTGCGCGATGGTCTTGATCCCAGGAAGCTGGCTGGTTCCTCCGGTCAGCACCATTCCAGCCGGAAGCAGACCATCGTATCCAGATCGCTTGATTTCCTGGAGCAAAAGATCGAAAACTTCTGTAATTCTTGCCTCAATGATCACCGCCAGTTCTTTGCGGCTGACCTGGACCGGTCGCTCTGACCCGAAGGTTCGAACAGAGAACATGTCACTTTCTTCCACATCACACTCGACTGCGTTTCCGTATAATTTTTTAACCTCCTCAGCCTGGGTGATTGGTAAATGCAGACCCAGTGCGATATCGTTGGTAACATGACTTCCTCCAACAGGCAGGACCATGGTATGCCACACATCGCCATTGATGTATATAGCCATGTCGCTTGTTCCGCCACCGATGTCACAGATAACCACGCCCATTTCACGCTCGGAATCGGTCAGCGTGGCTTCCGCAGATGCTAGCGGATTCAGCACAAATGAAGCGATATCAATACCTGCCGCTTGCACAGACTGGCGCAGGTTTTCTACTGTTGCCTCGTTTGCCGTGATGATATGTGTTTCCACTTCCAGACGGTAACCATGCATACCGATAGGTTTACGAATTCCTTCATTGCCATCAACGGTAAAACCGCGTTGAATAACGTGGATAATTTCTCTGTTGTGCGGGATTGCGATCGCACGCGACGCATCGCTGGCCCGGTTCACATCATCCTGGGTGATTACGCCTCCATTAATCCCTGAAACACCCCGACTGTTGATCGAACTTACATGGGATCCTGCCAAACTGACAAGCGCTGAGGAAACCTCCAATCCCGATGAACGTTCAGCTTTCTCTATGCTGCGGCTGATGGATTCCGAAGCTGCGGCGATATCAATGATATTGCCGCGCTTCATACCTTGAGATGGTTCGATTCCAACACCGAGCACGCGCAAGGCTTCCTCACCCTCAATCCTGGCAATGAGCGTACAGGTTTTTGTCGTACCGATATCAATTCCGACAACAATAGGCTCTTCCATACATTACTCCGTTCGAAAGAAAGGCGCATCCACGTGCTCAACGCTTACCATGGTGGGCGTGATGCCCTGACTGCTCAGCTGTCCTATGATCGCCTCATATTCATTAATTTTTGTCACAATATTACTTAAGTCCAATCCAATGAAAACCTGCCACCCTCTCTGGTCGTACCAACCCACGCCATCCATCCCACTGTACAAAAGAGTCGTTTCATCTGGCATACTGGCAGTCAATAAAAATATCGTATTGAGCACTTCGGGATCAACATGCGAATGGTCGTAAGATGGTATCCCTGTATCACTTTGGCGATCTAACAACATTGCTGGTGGTTCATCATCAGCCTGAATGGCGAGTGCAGGGGTCGCTTCACCCCTGGCAGGGAAGATCGCGCCTTCCATGTCTACCCAGACGGTCCCTTTTGGACTCGACCAGCTGATGACTGGCACTCTTTCTGTTGCCTTGACAATAAGCGTCCCAGGAAGTGACAGGGAAATTTGAACATTTGCCAGTTCTGGAAAGGAGGTTTTTATCTGCCTGGCCAATACAGATTTGTCAATTGAAAATATCGCTGTTGAATTCAGATCCAGTGCTGTTTGAACTTCTGAAGCTGAAATCCTTTGAAGACCCACCGCATTGACGTTGGAGATTTTGAAGGTGGGGGAGATCATTGCGAACAACAAAAAGGTCAGCAAGGTTATGGTCGCAACGCTGCTGATGGATTTGGTAGATAAATGTATACCCGCAGAAGTCCTGACGCGGAATTCACCACCAGATTTACGATTCATGTAGTAACGCGCTTTCTTAGGCTTGATCACGGTTGATTGATAGAGCGGAACTGCTTGTGAATAATTCCGCGCGATCACCGTAGGTGAATGCGCTGCCCGATATGATTCAGCTCGAACTGCATTTTGTCGCTTCGCTGACTCTATCTGGCGTTTCTGCCGCAGCTGGTCTGCGCGTGATAATTTTGGTTTTGAGGTCAGTGGTCTCATTTGTGTTCCTCGTACACCCTCTCGAGCTGATCTCTTTCAGATTTTCGCTCCAAACCCAGGTGGATTAATTGATCTAGCAGCTTTTGATATGGAATGCCGCTTGCTTCCCATAACTTCGGATACATGCTGATTTTTGTGAAACCAGGAATGGTGTTCATTTCATTCAGAAAAAGTTGATCGGTTTCTTTTTCTAACAGAAAGTCAACGCGCGCCATCCCCGCGCAGTCAGCTGCAGCGAAAGCTTTAACCGCCAATGCCATGGCTTTCTCCTGGAGAGCATGTGTCAATGGGGCAGGGATGATCAATTGGGATTTCTCGTCGATATACTTAGCTCGGTAAGAGTAAAAATCATCAGACGGAACGATTTCTCCAGGGATGGACGACTTAGGGAATGTGTTACCTAAAACGCTTACCTCGATTTCACGCGCGTTGACTCCCTTTTCAACCAGAATTCGCCGATCGTAACGTAACCCTTCTCGAATACCCGCCAGTAACTCAGAACGGTCGCTGCACTTTGACACACCTACGGATGAACCCATATTTACCGGTTTTACGAACACGGGATATGGAAATGCTGATTCGACCGAGTTTAATACTTCTTCCGTTTTTATCCTGTTTTCAATCGCACTGATGGTTATCGAATCGACCACAGGTATGTGATGTGCACGCATAACATCCTTGAATAGCGCTTTGTCCATGCCCAGAGCTGATCCGGTAACTCCAGCACCGACATATGCGACATTTGCCAATTCGAACAATCCTTGCAGGCAGCCGTCCTCTCCAAAGGTGCCATGGATAACGGGAAAAAATACATCGATATCCCGGTAAGGAACGTACTTCTCATCTACACGCATGTGCAGTGTCGACCCGGTTGGTTCAGGGAAAAGTGCTACTGGTTTAAGCTCGCTTGTTCTCCCCGATTGTGCGCAACCAAGGGGATCATCTCCGGAAAGCCATACACCCTGTTGAGTGACATATACTTGAGTCACGCAAAATAGACTTGGATCAAGGGATGCCGTGATGGATTTTGCCGACATCAGGGAAACCTGGTGCTCACCGGATCGTCCGCCAAAGATCACCGCGACATTCAATAATTTGGGGGTTGATGCAATCATGATGATGCCTCTTCTGTGAAAATATCATATGCTTGACTGGGCCAATCCCCGATCAATTCAAATTCAGGGACAAGATCTACGCCGAACCTTTTCCTGACCTCTGCTTTCGCCAATTGTGCCAGTGCCAGATAATCTGTCGCTGTTGCGTTTTTTTCGTTAATAATGAAATTTGCGTGCAGATCACTGATTTTCGCGCCACCAATTGATTTTCCTTTCAGACCAGCGCTTTCGATCAATCGTCCGGCATTTTCATCAGGAGGATTACGAAATGTGGAGCCGACGCTGAATCCAGCCGGTTGAGTACTTCGCCTTCTTTCCGTAAAGTGATTTATTTTTGCATTAATTTCTTCCTCGGCTCCGTTTTCAAGGTGAAATGCAACCGCAAGAATTACCTCCTGGAGGTGACTGGTCTTAAATTTTGTGCTGCGATATGCGAATTCCATTTGTTCATAGTCCCAATGGTTTATACCGGTTATTGGGTGCAAGATTTCTGCCAATCTGAAATTCTTGCTGATTTCAGATCCATGGGCTCCAGCATTCCCGTATACTGCTCCCCCTACGCTGCCGGGGATGGGCGATGCCCATTCTAAGCCGCTCAGGTTATTCCTTGCCAAAATATTTGTCAGTAAATGCAGGCTCATGCCAGAGTCAGCCCAAACAACAGGGACTCGACCTTTGATAATTTTGTATTCTGATGAGCGGTTTACCACAACCAGATTTCGAATGCCTTTGTCGCTTATAAGGATGTTTGATCCAGCGGCGATGATCTTCACTGGAATAGAATTGGCCCAGGCAGTGGTCATGATATCAGCCAACTCATTTTTTGATTCTGCGACGATCAAGTAATCGGCAACACCTCCAACCCGGGATGTCGTGAAGCGAGACAGCACGACATCTTCCTGAAGCTTGTTGTTGAATCGACCGCGTAATGTGGAGATATTGCCTATCACGGTTTTATTTGGTCTCCAGAAAGCTTATTAATCGGTTGACTACTCGCAGTTTTTGCTGAGGGGGGAAGAGAATGATCTTGTTCTGAGACACACTCCCGACTCTTGACTGCCCAGCGGTGTTTTTTGAGGATGTCATCAATGGTGGATTTTTTACCCGGATTTCATCTTTGATCGCCATGTGTTGTAGTCCTTTCAGAAAACCTTCTTAAAAGATTTGAATTTATTTGGTCCGCGTCACCTGCAGAGAGAACAATCAGAATGTCATTCGGTTTTAATTTCTCTGCTAGTAGATTTTCCGCGAAGTGTAAATTTGACGCGTACGTAACATCACTGCATTGCAGCTGGGTGGAAAATTGGCTCATCGAAAATTCTGGATTGACTTCTCTGGCTGCAAATACATCCGTCACAATCAGGTGATCCACATCCGAAAATGCTGTAAAGAATTGGTCCTGGAGAAGTTTTGTGCGAGTGTATGTATGAGGTTGCCAAACCGCAAACAACGATCGATCGGGGTACCTCTGCCGGGCTGCTTGGATGGTGGCTTTGATCTCGGTCGGATGATGCGCGTAGTCATCAATAAGGGTGATCCCATTGATCTCCCCGACGATCTCAAAACGACGAGATGTGCCTTCAAAAAGTGACAAGGATTCCAGGTAGCTCTCGGTCTTAAATCCTAAAGTGTGCATGACGGCAACAGCGCCTAGTGTATTTTGGACATTGTGCTTGCCAGGAATTTTGATATTTACGTTTATGTTTTTTTTACCTTGGTGCAGGTTGTGGAAAACAATATCAAAAGAACTGCCCCCATTTTTTGATGGAACCAGATTACTTGCCTGGAGATCAGCGTTTGGATTCATGCCATATGTCAAAATCTGCGCGTGCAGGGGGATTTCAGGTAGCAGGGATGTGGTTTGCTCATCATCTGCGCAAAGGATCACGGTTCCATTAGACTGAATATTCGAAATGAATCTCGCAAATGCCTTCCTGTACTCTTCCATGGTTGGAAAACAATCGGGATGGTCGTGTTCAAGGAACGTGATTACGGCGACTCTTGGATGGAGACCCAGGAACATGCTGTCATATTCATCGGCTTCTATGACGAACCACTTTCCTTTTCCATACCGCGCATTGGTGTTGATGTTCTTGATTGGGCTTCCAACGATGAAGGACGGGTCTTCACCCAAACTGATCAGAAGGTGGCTTAAGATCGCTGTCGTTGTGGTTTTACCATGCGTTCCTGCTACAGCCAGACACTCCTGATTGTCAATAATTTGTGGTAAGAACTCCCTTCGTTTCATGACCGGAATCGATTGAGCAACAGCCGCGGAGACCTCGACATTGTCGTCTTTGATCGCCGAGGAGCGGATGACCACATCAGCACCGGCAATGTTTTCAGCAGAATGGCCAGTATAGATAGTGACGCCGACGCTTTCAAGGTCTGATGTCATCCGGTTTGATTTTGCATCTGAACCGCTGACCATATGGCCTTTCTCGACGAGGATCCTTGCCATCGCAGAGAGACCTGTTCCGCCAATTCCAATAAAATGATAGTGCATCGTCATACGAATGCTCCCAAAACTATCACAAAGGCAGCAGCGACCGCGAAATAAATACCAGGAGGGTTGAACAATTGTGGTGGCATAGCAGCCATCAGATTAATGGCTTGTTGTCCTAACAAGGTTGTTGCATCCGGAGCAGTGATTACCGGAATGGGGTAGTCGGCTTCGTGCATGTACGCAAGGATGCTACCCACAATCAAATATCCGTTTAAAGCGCCAAAGAAGAAACCCCAAAAAGTGTCCTTCAATTTGCTGATCGTGTTCTGGGTGTTCAGCAGTTGAGGCAGCTTTGGCGTTAGATAGCCCAAAATAACAACAACAAAAATTATCACCATTCGCACGTAAAACAACTCAGCAGGGCCATTCCGGGTGAGGAATGGTTTGTATGCGGGAAGAAATTGCTCTAGGATAGCGTTGATAAAGACGGCCACTATCGCTGACAACGATACCAGGAACTCTTTTGTGCGACCGCGAGTAGCACCGATGATGGCAAAGAGAAAAATGAGGATGTAAAAGAACACTGTAAGGCTAATCATTTCCGTTTCCTTTCGCGAGGAGGACCAATTGTTTAGCCAATTCTCTGGAGGCAAGTGGTTTTTCAAGTTTGCGCATATTTCGCGACATTTCAGCCAATTGTGCTTGATCTGAACATAGATTGCGGATTGTCATTTCAAGGTCTGATTCAAGCATTTCATCCAGCAATACGATTGCTGCCTTGTTCTTTTCTAGGTACTCTGCGTTCACTTTCTGATACCGCCAGGCGTAAGGGTAGGGGACAACAACCGCTGGTAACGCATAGTACGGATATTCGCCCAGGGTCGACGCTCCCGCTCTGGAAACTACCAGGTCGGCTGCTGAATAAGCTTGTGCCAGTTCCTCGTGCATGTACTTCACGACAAGATAGCGTTCACGTAATTCTTTAGGGAGATTTCTTGCTGAGTGAATCACTTCATCCCAGCCTGATTCGCCTGTTATGTGAATGATCTGCGAGGAAACCAGTATCTTATTGATGTTCCTCATCACTGCTTGGTTGATAGAACGCGAACCTTTTGACCCGCCAAGAATCAAAACAACAGGTTGTTGTGGGTTAAACGAGAAATGTCTTTTTGCCCGATCCTTGCCGATACGAGCAAGAGTATTTCTGACCGGGTAACCGCTGATGAGCTTTGGACGACTGGTCAAAAAATACCTAGAAGACTCATCGGCGCTCAGACCAATCAAACTGGCGTTTCTAGATAAAAACTTTAATGCCATGCCTGGCTCAATATCAGGAACGTAAAGAAGGGAAGGGATTTTTTTTGCAGCCAAAGCCACGGGCACTGCAACATATCCACCTGTGAAGAGGAGAACATCAGGTCTAAACTCACGCAGGATTTGTTTTGACGCAGAATACCCCTTGGCAAGCAAGAGAAGGTTGCCAGGCAGGGATCGAAGACTTACACCATGCACACCTGCCGCAGGAATCCCCACAAAATCCAGACCGGCGCGACGCACGAGTTCTTCTTCCATGCCTGATGAGACTCCGACCCAAAGAACTTTTAGGTCATCAATCTCGAGAGCTTGCAGGATCGCCAGCGCGGGGTTTACTCCCCCGCCTGTTCCACCTGCGCAGATCAGCAACCGCATTTACACCTCTTTCCTGATTTTTATCAGTCAACCTTGATGATGTTCTGTTCACCCCAAAAAGGATACCCAATCCCATTAAATTAACGACCAGGCTGGAGCCACCTGCAGAAACCAGGGGTAGAGTATTCCCGGCAAAAGGAAACAAGTTCACAAGCGCAGCCATGTTGATAAAGGCTTCAAAGAAAAACCAGATCGAAATGCCGGACGCCAACAGTTTTCCGAGCAGGTCTGTCGCATGGCCGGCAATTCTTAATCCTCTCCATAAGATGATGAAGTAAAGCACAACTGTAAATGCAGCTCCCAATGCTCCGGTCTCCTCGGTAATGACTGCGAATATACTATCAGTCGCGGCAACAGGCAGACCTGTGTACTTGGTTGAAGAGTTACCAATACCGACACCAAAAATGCCGCCTTGAACGATGGCTTCGACAGACCGCTTTATTTGGTAGGATGCTTGCGCGGGATCTTGAAAACCTGCAATAAAAGTGGATAATCTGGCTTGTCCCGTTGGGAAAAGGTACACAACAATTGCGCCGACAATCGCAGCGATGACAAGAACCATCACGATTTGCTTCAAATCCCCACCAGCGATGAAGAATAACACTCCGCCCATAATAACAATCGTGATCGCTGCACTAAGGTCTGGTTCGAGGACGATCAACGCGGAGATGGTTCCGAGAATGCCTGCCAGTGGAACCAAACCAAAGGAGAACTTGCTCAATACGTTACGCTTTGAATACAACCAGAACGAGAGATAAATGATTACAGCCAATTTGATGAATTCTGTTGGCTGGCCAGATCCATTTAGAATGGTACGCTTTGAGCCCCAGCGTGTCTCGCCAAAGAAAAAGATCATCGCGATCAGCAGTACGATCATGATCAATAACATCGGGACGACAAACGGGCGAAGTTTGTGATAATCAATCAGGTAGAGAACAAACCCTGCAGTTAAACCCAACACCGCAAAAATCAATTGCCGTGTAAAGCTGGAGCTGACATCCCCTTGATTTACAAATGAATACTTCCAACTGGCTGAGTACACCATCAGCAATCCAAAAACAAGCAATGTAGCAACAGCTAACAGGAGCGGAATGTCTACATCATGGAGATGTCCACGACTGGATCGTTCACCCTTTCCTGGTGGAGTCGTCCGTTGGTTTACTGCAACTGATTGACCCATTCTTTGAAGGCCTCTCCTCTCTCCTCAAAATCACGGTATTCGTCGAAACTAGTACCTCCAGGGGAAAAAAGAACAACGTGTCCTGGTTGGGCGATTTCTGCAGCGGCTTTTACGGCTTCATTCAGCGTAATAGTTGTAAATGTGGAGTAAGGACGTGTATGTGATGTGTTTTTACCAAGCGCATCATTGATCTTTGGCGCCGCTTCTCCAAAAACTACCACATGATCCACGCGTTGATGAATTAGGTCAGCCAATTTTTCCCATGGAAGGTTCTTGTCCCTTCCACCGAGTAGCAGAATGATTGGTTCAGAAAATGAATGAATAGCTGCAATTGTTCTCTCAGGAGCAGTTGCAATCGAGTCGTTGTACCAATTCGCACCGCGGTACTCGCGAACATATTCAAGTCGGTGCGCCACCCCGGTGAAATTCTCAACAGCCTGACGCATTGCATCGGGTTTAGCTCCAGCCAGGTGGCTGATCGTGCAGGCAGCCAATACGTTTGAGATGTTGTGATTTCCCCGAAGCCTTATTGAAGAAATTGGGATCAGGGGAACGATCACCCCTTCGATTTCAAGCGTAATTACTCCTCGATCAATGTATGTCATCTTTTCCCTGCTGGAACCTCTGCAGAACCCGAAACCGAGAATTTTTGCATTAGTTTTTCCCCTTAGATTCCAGGCAACCTGGTCGTCACGATTGAGTACACAATAATCATCTTGGTTTTGGAATTCGATCAAGCGGGTTTTTGCAGCTCGATAATCTTCAAATGTTCCATGTCTGTCAAGATGATTGGGCGTGATATTCAGTATTGCTGCGATATGTGGTGAGAGCGACATGTGCTCAAGCTGGAAGCTGGAAATTTCCAAAACAATGATGTCTTCGGAGCTTATCTTTTCGAGCTTGTCCACCAAAGGGAGACCAATGTTTCCGCCCACCCAAACCTTTCTTGTTCTTTTGATTCCTTGCTGCAAGATTTTTCCGGTAAGCGCTGTTGTTGTAGTCTTGCCTGCAGAACCCGTTATTCCTATCACTGGGGCTTTCACTTCCTCCAGGAAAACCTGAGTGTCATTCGTGAGTGGAATGCCTCGAGTTTTCGCTTGTTGTATCAAAGGATTGGATTCGGGGATACCACCTGAAACACTGACCAGATCAATATTTGATAAAAGATTTGGCGCATGGTTTCCAAATTCGCACCGAACGCCAGTGTTTTCCATTTTTGTCGCCAGATGTTTTAATTCCGTGCGTGATTTTTGATCATTAAGAATTACATAAGCACCTGCTTTTGAAAGATAACGCGCAAGGGCCTGCCCCTGCCGCGCGGCACCGATTATAAGGATGCGACGACCTTGCCAATTGTTCATAGTGATGCCAACCCAACTCCCAGCATTGCTGCCAACAACCCGATCAGCCAGAATCTCTGCACGACCTGAGTTTCACTCCACCCCAGAATCTCGAAATGAATATGAAAAGGAGCCATTTTAAATAATCGCTTGCCCTTTGTGATTTTGAAATAGATTATCTGAAGGGTGACGCTTACAGCCTCAGAGAATGGGATGATTGCGACAACAGGAAGAAGAACCCAATTTCCTGTCATCAATGCGACAACCGCAAGCACCGCGCCTAATGACAACGATCCGGTGTCTCCCATCATGAGCTGGGCAGGGTGTACATTGAACCAGAGAAAACCAAATATCGCTCCGACCATTGTGAAGCAAAACCTGGCAAGGTAGGGCAAACCCCTGCTAAGCGCGATGATGCCGTAAGCCGCGAAGGCGGTTGCGGCAACCAAGCCGGCCAAACCATCCAACCCGTCGGTAAAATTCACCGCGTTGGACATTGCCACGATGATAAAAGCGGCGATGGGAATATAAAAAGCACCCAGGGTGATTTCACCTTCAATTCCCGGAAAGTAAAATTCGGGTACATTAAGCAGGTATTTAAGAACAAAAGCGATCACAATAGCAAATGCTACCTGTAGGAGGAATTTTGTTCTTGCCCGCATTCCGCTACCTTTTCTCGGTCCGCGGATACCTTCCCAATCGTCCACGGCGCCCAACAGTCCAAACGCTACCATTGTTAAAAGTGGTAACAGGACCGATCGTCCGATCAGTTCAAAACCAACCAATTGGGCTGCGTTCAGCAATAAAGTAATTAACGCCACAGGCATCAGAATCATGAAACCACCCATGGTTGGGGTGCCCATTTTCACGATATGAGCTGCTGGCTCTTCGACTCTTATTTGTTTGCCGATTTTCCAGTGTTTCAGCAGCCGAATTAAGGGACCTCCCCAGATGACAGCCAGCATAAACGTGATACCACTTAACGCCAATGCGACGGCAGCTTCGGTCATGATTCTTCCTCCAGAGCGGCAACTATTTGATCCAAACGCATACTGTGAGAACCTTTGATGAGCACAATATCGCCAGATTTTAATAATCCTTTGAGAGCTTCAATGACAGGCATTGGATCCAGCGCTTCAAAAACCCGGTCCTGCGGGAATCCGCTTTCTTTTGCAGCGTTGGATATGATCAGACCCAGCTCACCGACGGTAAAAAGATAATCGACGATTTGTGCTGCGCGGACGCCCACTTTCCGATGTTCACTTTCCGCATAATTGCCTAGTTCTTTCATGTCACCTAGTACAGCTATCTTGCGACCATCAAGGGTATTGAGTAGGTTCAAGGCTGCCAGTGACGATTCGGGAGAAGCGTTATAAGAATCATCCAGGATTATTGCGCCATTTTTTGTTTTACCTGGAACAAGTCTCAGTTGCGTGGTGTGTGATTGAAGCCCCGAAATGATTTCACCCCAATTCAAGCCATCCGCCAGTCCTGCGGCAATAGCACAAAGAGATGTGTGTACTGAATGCTCTCCCAGCAAAGGAACATTGATCAGCAGATCGTTTTTTTGATAATGAATCTGGAATTGGATTCCATACATTCCACGGCTGACGATTTTGTCCGCCCAGACTTCCGCTGCGGGGTTCAAGCCGTAATACAAAACGCGGGCTCTTGTTTTCTGGGCCATTGGGCGAACCCATTCATCGTCATAATTGAGGATTGCTATCCCATCAGCGGGAAGCGCTTCGACCAGTTCCGCTTTTCCTTTGGCGATCGATTCCTTTGAGCCACAGCGCTCAGCGTGGACAGTCCCGATGTTGGTAATGATTCCGGTGTGTGGGTGCGCGATTTCACACAAATGTGCGATTTCACCTTGTTTATAGAAACCCATTTCGAGGACAGCTCGCTCGTAGCCTTCCGTAAGTTTTAACAGCGTTAAAGGCAAACCCAGTTCATTATTCATATTACCCGTATTTTTCATTGTCGAATAATGAGTGGATAAAACTTCAGCGACCAATTCTTTTGTTGAGGATTTTCCCACGCTGCCGGTGATCCCGATGGTTTTAATAGAAAGTTTTGATCTCCAAAACGCGGCAAGTCTCTGCAGAGCAGACACCGTGTTATCTACTTTTATGCAAATCGGAGAAGCCACGGGGATTGCATTGATCGCACCAGGTTTGCTCAGGTCAATTACGGGTACAGCAGAGGGGATGTCGTGCTGGATCAGTGCCGCAGAAGCTCCGCGTTGGAATGCTTCATCAACATAATCGTGCCCATCAACGCGTTCCCCGACAACTGCGATAAAGAGACTCCCGGGGATTATCTTCCTGGAATCAATTTCTGCATCGGTTAGGATGAAATCGCTCAATCCTGGTTTAGAGCAATCAAAAGCTTCGAGTAATGTGGAAAGCATTAACATAGGTTACCTATTGAGTAATTCCCATTCCGGCTCTTAGCGCATCCGGTGGTATGCCCATCAGTACCACGAGTTGCTCGACGACATCGCTGAATACCGGCGCGGCGACGACGGAACCCCAGATTGAGATGGAAGGTTTTTCGAACCAGACATAAACAAGAAATTTCGGATCATCTGTCGGACCCCACCCAACGAATGATGCATTTGTAATATTTGAGTCATATTGGCCATTGATGGGTATCTGCGCAGTTCCTGTCTTTCCTGAAAGCCGGTAGCCAGCCACCAGTGCTTCAGACGATTCTTCCTCCAGTGACACGGCTAACATTTCAGACAAGGTGAGAGCCGTTTCTTCACTGATCGGAGCGGCAATTACTTGAGGCGTGATGGTGTATTGATGATCATCCTGGACGATGGCTTTCACCACATGGGGCGCCATCATGCGCCCGTCGTTTGCCACAGCTGATATTGCGGTTGCCAGTTGGATTGGTGTGACTGCCACTCCCTGGCCAAATGAATTTGTGGCCAGGTTGACCTCGTACCATCCCGGATCACCTGGTGTACTTAATGGCCAGTACTGCTCACCTGTGAGATCGATGTTGGTCGGGCGGCCAATTCCAAATGCTTTCATGTACTCATAAAACTTCTCGGTGCCAAGTTCGCTTGCAATCCAGCTCAAGCAGACATTCAAAGAATGCTGCATGCATCCGGTCATGTCCTGCAGGCCCCATGCGCTTCGGTCCCAGTTGTATATTCCAACACCACCGAAGTAAAAGTATCCAGTATCTAAAAATGTTGTTTCAGGGGTGACTGCTTTCGCGTCAAGAGCTGCTGCCATGGTTAATACTTTGAAGATTGAGCCAGGTTCATACGTCTGACTGATGGCCCGATTGAACATGTGTCCTTGGGGATAAATCTCATTGAAATTCCAATACTGGTTAAGGTTCATTTGTGGCGTGGATGCCATCGCCAGAATTTCACCAGTTTCAGGATCCATGACAATGATTGTTCCGGATTCCGAGCCATTTTTTTTGATCGCGTCGTTTAGCACATCTTGCACCATAGCCTGGATTTCCCGATCGATTGTCAGCACCAGGCTGCTTCCGGGCTGGATGGAAGGGGCTTTCATCATCAGATTGGGGTTAAAAGACATGGTTACCATTTTTGGTGTTCCAGCAAGGATCTGATCGTACTGACCTTCTACACCATAATAACCATGCCCATTTTCTTTTTCATAAAAAGCATAGAAACCCAAAACATTGGATGCAACAGTGTATTCTGGGTAAGCCCGTTGGAGATGCGGGGTGAGAATCAAACCATACAGGCTGGGAAGTGACTCGACAGACCCTTGCGGATTGGATTTTTCGAATTCTTCGCGTAAAGCCCGGATATTGTTTGCCTTCTCGCCGCTAATAAAATCAGTGATGACAGCGTAACGTGCCGTAGCAGCATCGTAAGGGATGCTCGCTTTTGCGAGAACCTCTTCATAATTAAGATTGAGTTGACTGGCTAACGTTTCTGCAATTGTTCTTGGGTTGGATACAGATTGTAAATCGACACCTACCTCATAAACGATCATGTTCCCCGCGAGCAGATTGCCCCAACGGTCATAAATGCTCCCTCTTTCCGGATAGGCAAGATATGTTTCGGAACCGTATGTTTTTTCAGCCCAGCTTCTGATCTCCTGATGCGCAGCGCTACTTTGTATGCGAAGTATCTGCAGGACAATTGCAAGTGCCAGCAGCAAACACGTAAAAGTAATGAAAGAAATGCGGGTAATGTGTATCTTTCTCATCTCAATTTCCCAGCCCGATTCCTTCAAACAAATAATCCCAAAGTGATTGTGTGAACTTTGGTGTGATGACATCCTGAGAGGCGACATCGATACCTGGAAGCCTGGAAATATGAGCAATTGGCCTGCCCAGGTAACCTGGAACCACAACATATACTGCCTGGTCAGCGCTGATTCGCGAAAAACCCAATTCTCTTGCCCGCTGTGTCATGTGCGTAGATGAATTCAGCCAGGCGAGGTGAACTTCTTGATCAGCAATCAGCTGCGCGAGATTCGCTCTTTCCGCTTCCAAGGCTCTTATCTCAAGGCCCGCGGACGCGGCTTGGGCACTGACACTCAGGTAGAGACCTGCTATCACTGCAACTGCCGCCAGAGCAAGTAGAAACAATCCAACCGATCTTATCTGGACTCTCCATGGAGCTTGTTTATGTGCCTGGCTTTCCTTCTTGTTCACTTCGTAATCCTCTCCTCAAAGGGTTACACATTTCTTGCCGTTAAATTTTCTCAGCGATCCTCAACCGGGCGCTTCTGGCTCTGGGGTTATTGATTATTTCAACCTCGCTAACCCGTACCGGGTGACGTGATACCTCTCTTAAACTCGCTTCATGATCACAGTTGCATATTAACTGCTCGGGAGGGCAAATGCAGTTTCTCGACTCCCTGTGGAAAAACTGCTTCACGATCCTGTCTTCGAGAGAATGAAAGCTGATCACCGCAAGCTTCCCACCCTTTTTAAGACTGTACAGCGCCTGGGGAAGAAATTTCTGGATGGCTCCCAGCTCATCATTCACAGCGATGCGGAGCGCCTGAAATGTCCGTGTGGCGGGATGGGTGCGACCGTGTTCATGATGCACTGAGGTTTTAATCGTGGAGGCTAGTTCTTTGGAGCTGTGAAACGGTCGAGATGAAACGATGGCATGGGCGATTCGCTTGCATTGCGGTTCTTCCCCGAAGTTCTTGATCAGGTCTGCTAACTCTCTTTCTTTGAGATTGTTGACCAAATCCGCAGCAGTCAGTTTTTGCGAAGAGTCAAACCGCATATCGAGTGGACCATCACGAAGGAAAGAAAACCCCTTTTCGGGTTGGTCCAGCTGTAAAGAAGACACGCCGAAATCAGCGATAATCCCATCGACATTTTCCCAATGGACCTTGCGCAACTCAGCTTGTAAGAATATATACGAGGTTTGAGATATATGCACGCGTTGACCGAATTCCTGCAGGTTTTTCCTGGCGATGTTCAGCGCGTCTGGATCTACCTCGAAGCCCAGCAACTCACCATTTGGCGCGCATGCGGCCAATATTCCTCGCGCATGTCCTCCCGCTCCCAAAGTTGCATCCACGTATCTCCCGGGGCTACGTGGGCATAAAGCGTTTAAAATTTCATTGTAAAGTACTGGTACATGAACTTGCAAAGCAGGGGGGACTGAAGCCCCGGCATCACAAGGTGAGGTCTGCGAAGCGCTGAGCGTTCTTATCGGTGTCTTTAAGCTGTTCATTTTGAATTGCCCATTCTGCTTCCGGCCAGATTTCCAAGAAATCACCCGTCCCTACAATTACCACATTGCTGTTGAGGTTTACAGATTCTCTTAAGAACTGAGGAATAAGAATCCGGCCTGCTTTGTCGTATTGCACGAGCTCTGCGTTGGTGAACATCAGGTATCGTAATGATCTGGCCTTGGGATCTGTGATGCTCATTTGGCTGATCTTCGACCGGATTGTTTCAAAATGAGCTGCAGTTAGAATCATCAAATTGGAGGAAAAACCACGGGTGATGTAAGCACCGCCGTCTAGCTGTTCGCGATAGCGCGCTGGTATAATCAATCGACCTTTTTCATCAATGGAGTGGTTATACTGACCCAAGAACATATGTTCTACCTCTTCTTTAATGCCGGAACGCCAGTTTGTCTGGCGCTCCACTTTCAACCACAATCAACCACTATTTCCCACAGTATAGTACTTTTTTCGTCAAATTACAAGTACTAATTGAATTTTTATATATTTTGTGGTCATGACAATATCTTTGGAGGAGAATATGGGAGACTTGAAATATCAATTATTGGCTATTTTGACGGCGGCGTGCTGGGGGATTGGGGGATATTTTGAAAAACAGGGCTTGAAGCTGGGGAATATGTCACCCGTGATGGGCATCACTGTCAGAACCTTGGTGGCGTTAATTATTCTGGGTGTGGCGAGTTTTCCCCACTGGAAACAGCTGCCGCAAGCGGGAACCAAGGCCATTTTGTACATGATTATCGGAGGTGGCATAGTGGCCGGGGCAGCAGGAATGTTGTGTTATTACACTGCCATGAAAGGAGCTGATCTTGGAAAGGTGATGCCATTGGCTTTCACTTCGCCATTGTTTGGAGTTATCATGGGGTTAATTTTTGGCACCGAGTCATTGACATGGCAAAAAGCGGCAGGGATGCTCCTGACAGTCGGTGGTATTGTCTTAATCACCATTGGATAAATGGGGAAATGAATTTTCTGCGGGCGTTTTGAACCCATTGCGTGTTAGCAAATGTACGAAAATACCATCCCTTTGCAAAAAAAGATTGTTTATGGACCAATACTTTCCAGGAGACTGGGGTGGTCTTTGGGCGTAAACATTCTATCTCCGTACCAGAAGATTTGTTCCTTTGATTGCGTGTATTGTCAATACGGACCTACACAACTACTTAGCAAAGATCCGCAAGCGCATGTTTTTTACAGTGTTGCTGAAATTGAGCGGGAAGTAGAGCAGGCTGTTGCGACCGTAAAACAGATTGACCATGTAACTCTTTCAGGCAATGGCGAACCTACACTACATCCAAAATTTTTAGAAATCGTCCAGCTGCTGAGAACCATTATCGGAAGAGAAAAACCTCATGCCAGGCTGGCAATCTTTTCCAATTCAACAAACTTGGATAATGAAGATGTAAAAAAAGGAATTGCCCTTACAGATGAACCGATCCTGAAGATGGATACCGCTATTCAGGGGGAGTTCCTCAGGATCAATCATCCGGCTGAACAAGTGCATCTTGAAAGAGTGATCGCGCAACTTGCATCTAGCAACAACCCGATTATTCAGACACTATTTTTGGGAGGCGAGGATGGGAATTCTGGGTTGGGGTCCATCGAATCATGGATGAACGCGCTTCGGCAGATTCAACCCAAGAAGGTGTATATTTACTCCAGCGATTATGAATTCTCGGGTACAAGATATCGTCGATTAAAACCGAGCGAATTGATCCAGATCGAAGATCATACAAAGAAATCTACGGGAATGGATATCACCGCATTCTGGAGATAAATCCTAGTGGGTCGCTTTAAAATAGATGACCGTATCGGATACGCTGTTGCTTGTCCATACGCGATCCCATTTTTTTGTCAATTCCAAGAAATCCAGCCATCTCTCCGAGATGGGTTCCTCGTTGATTTTTCTGGCAAAAGGGGACTGTGATTCTGATGGCAGGTAACGATGGATATCATCGATAATCAGCATTCCTTCGGGCTTTAATTTTGGAATGGCTGACACGCAGCATTCCGCCCGATAGACACCATCAATGAGAATGAAGTCAAAGGAATCATTGACGAATTGATTGATTACCGAAACATACTTCGAATCTGCACCCTCTGGTTCTTTATCTTCTTCACGTTCGCAGAGCACCAAGTCAACATTGGTCAATCGCTTTTTAATCAATTCATCCTTTACGCGCTGGTACCATTTTGGATTATGCTCAACGCTTACCAGCGACCTGATCCTTTTTGCAAACCAAATCGTGCTGCGGCCCGATCCAAATTCGAAACCTACCCAGGTCGACTTAATCTTTTTTGTAAGAATACGGTTGACCGCCGGTGAAAGCCACGGTTTCTTGTGATTCAAGAGCCTGTATAGTTTTTCTACGCTCCTCGCAGCGATGTATCGAGTGGTAATGTGCGATTTAATATTTCGGTTCATGTTCCAACCAACGGTTGTTCCTTATGATAAAGACGAGGACACCCACTGCGCAAAGACCGCTGTCGATAAGCACCGCGAGGATGTTTTTTCTTGAAGCAATAACTCGCCTGACAAGTACTGTCCTTCATGAAGCGCAATTGTTTCTCTCAAAGCATTGAGCAATGTAAATGAGGATGCTTTGACAGCGTAGGCCGTCAGGATGACCAGTTTTGGATCTTGCGCAAGCACTTTCTGACAAAGTTTGAGAAGGTCCGGCAGCAACCTGTAGAATTCCCACACTTCCCCTTTCGGTCCTCTACCAAACTTGGGGGGATCGAGGATAATCACGTCGTATTTCACACCCCGTTTCGCCTCGCGTTGTAGATACTTCAAGGCGTCGTCGACAATCCACCGAATGGGGGAGTCATCCATCCGGGACAATGATTGGTTTTCTCTCGCCCAATTGATTGCCTTTGGTGAAGCGTCCAGGTGGGTAACTTTCGCCCCAGCGCGCGCGCCTGTCAGTGTTGCCAGCCCGGTATAGCCAAAAAGGTTGATCATATTGATGGGCTTGGAACTCTTTTCACACGCCTGTTTTATGATTTCCCACTGTGGAAATTGATCTGGGAATATTCCGATGTGACGGGAGGAGGAAAGCTGTACCAAACATCGAAGGTTTTGCATTTTTATATCCCAGCGCGAAGGAATGTTGTGGTTGTTTACCCAATGGCCACCCATTTCTTCAGAGGATGATACATAAGTAGCATCCGCCTTCTGCCATTCGCTTTCGCTTAAACACTTAGACCATACAGCTTCCGCCTCAGGGCGATTGAGCAAGTAGTTGCCGAATCTCTCCAGTTTCCGCCCGTCCCCCGAGTCGATTAGTTGATAATCAGGCCATCCATGGGAGATCAATGGTGAAAAATGGTACTCCGGTTTTTTTCCTGCCATGAAAAAAGTATACCAGCAATCTTTGCGCGAGTTCCCCGGGTGTTTTTGTTAAAAATGAGACGAGACCGCATCACGGTCTCGCCATTCTTTTTTATCGTTAGGTTATTCGACTGTAGTGACGGCAGCTGCTTGTTGACCTTTGGGACCTTCAACGATCTCAAATTCAACCTTTTGACCCTCTTTGAGGGTTTTGAAACCTTCAGATTGAATTGCGCTAAAATGTACGAATACATCTTCGCCATCATCACGCCCGATGAAGCCAAATCCTTTGGCGGGGTTGAACCATTTAACGGTTCCAACAAAACGTTCTGACATGCTTTTTTCCTTCTCTTTCTTAAAAAATTTGAGACGCAGTTCGCCTTTGTGATTGGGTAAGAATGATAATAAGGTGAACTTTCCGTCTCCTTCAGTGGTTAGGTTATCATTTAT
Organism: uncultured Anaerolineaceae bacterium; assembly: GCA_964498605.1. Classification (GTDB taxonomy): domain Bacteria; phylum Chloroflexota; class Anaerolineae; order Anaerolineales; family Anaerolineaceae; genus JBGQAS01. The sequence goes on from CAZCHK010000001.1 coordinate 105,850, forward strand.
TGGATACCTTGTCAAGGAATTTGTTTATCCTTAAAGGTGCCCTGATAGGTTCTGAAACCAGTTTTTTGTCCTAAATAGAGACAATCAAAACCTGAGCATGTTGATATGTTTGTCGGTTAAAATTGATATCACAATGAAAGGATTCATCTCGATTGTTTTTCTCACAATCTTGCTGGCTGGTTGCCAGACAGGTTCCTATTTACAGGCAACGCCAACCTATTACATGTCTTCTGAACAGGGTCTGGGTGAAGGTGTTGTTATGTTCTCTGATGATTTTACGTCCTCTGACACAATTTGGGGTAGGACGAATAGTGCATTGGGTTCGCGGGTGGCGTATGAGCATCAAGGACTGCGCATCGTTGTCAATGAAACCAATACAGATCTATTCTCAACGGCACACTCCTCGATGCAGGATGTGCGCATAGCTGTTGATGCAAGTAAACTCGGCGGACCAGATGATAATTATTTCGGTGTGATCTGCAGGATGCAGGATAATCTCAATTATTACGCGTTTCTCATCAGCAGCGACGGGTACTATGGAATAACAAAAGTGATTGATGGCCAGGTTGATTTATTGTCGTCAGAGCACATGGATTTCAGTGCGATCATTAATCGGAGCCGGGGGACAAATCGGGTAAGGGGGGATTGCATGGGGTCAGTGCTGTCGATGTATGTGAATGGACAAAAAATCGCTTCCGTTCAAGATGGAACCTTTCAATCCGGTAAATTTGGTGTCATTGCGGGAAGCAATGACGAGATTGGTGTGGATATCCTTTTTGATAACTTTTTTGTCTATCAACCTTGATGAAAATATCCCTGAACAGTATCGGCTGCCGGTTAAACCAAGCTGAAATTGAGAAATTTGCCAATCAGCTTGTGCGAGCGGGGCATGAACTTGTTCCCTCGGAAGAACAAGCTGATGTCGTGATCCTGAACACCTGCACTGTCACCAACCATGCGGCTTCAGATTCGCGGGGAATGGTACGGAGATCCTTAAAAAATCAACCTGGCCGGATCATCGTAACAGGTTGCTTGTCGACATTAGACCCTGATTCGATCGCGAAAATCGATCCGAGCGTGATGATCATTGACAACAATGATAAAGACAACCTGGTGAACCAAGTGATACCCCCGATCCGTGATCTTCGTCCACCAGAACATGTCACTCGGGTGAATATCCCCGGTATGAGACACCGGACAAGAGCCTTTATAAAAGCACAGGACGGCTGCGATAATTTCTGCACTTTTTGCGTCACCAGGCTTGCTCGCGGAAAATCACGTAGCGTTTCAGCCGATGTGATTATCAAAGATGTTCTCTATGCAGAGAATAGTGGTGTGAAAGAAGTAGTGTTATCAGGGGTGCAGCTGGGGTCCTGGGGAAGTGACCTGGTGCCCCAAAAAACAATAAGCGATCTGGTCAAATCAGTATTAGCAGCAACAACGAATGTGCGCGTCCGTTTATCATCAATTGAGCCATGGGGAATCCCCGGAGATTTTTTTCAACTTTGGAATGAGGAACGAATCTGTCGGCAACTTCACATTCCGCTGCAGTCCGGCTCGGATCGAATCCTGAAAAAAATGGGCAGAAAAAACACAACTGCCGGTTATAAAAGGCTAGTGGATACGATCAGGAAGATATGTCCTGAAATTGCGATCACGACGGATATTTTGGTCGGTTTCCCTGGTGAGAGCAGCGATGATTTTGATGAAACATGTGTTTTCATGAAATCGCTTAATTTCGCCGGCGGTCATGTTTTTACATACTCACCCCGCCCGGGTACTGTTGCGGCAATGATGAAAAACCAAATACCGCACGTTCAAAAAGCGGAAAGAAGCCGCTTCATTCGGAGCCTCCTTATGGACTTGCAGCAGAAGTATTATCGCTGTTTCCTGCAAAAAGAATTGGACATTCTGTGGGAATCAGCACAACAACAGGAAAATGGAAGCTGGAGGCTCAAAGGGATCAGTGATAATTACATCCGTGTATATGCAACATATCCAAAAAACCTTTGTAACCAGATTTCAAAAGTATGTATGATTGAGGCAGCTCCTTCTGGAATATTTGGAAACATACTAAGTGAGCAGCAAGCAGTTAACAATCTCAACACCGGAGATCAGTATGCGTCAAAATAGATGGTGGCAGTCGGCAATTTTCTACCAGATATATCCTAGAAGTTACTATGACAGCAATGGTGATGGAATCGGGGATATTGCAGGCATCATCTCGAAATTGGATTACTTGCAGAATTTGGGAATTGATGCCATTTGGCTCTCACCACATTATCCATCACCCTTGAAAGACTGTGGATATGATGTGTCCGATTATGAGGGGATCGCTCCAGAGTACGGGACGATGAGTGATTTCAGGAAGTTGCTGGATGAAACTCATCAACGGGGTATGTACCTCGTAACGGATTTGGTTTTAAATCACACATCCGACGAACATGATTGGTTTAGGCAATCGAAATCAAACAGGTCGAATCCAAAACGTGATTGGTATATCTGGCGGTCTTCAAAAAATGGAAATCCGCCAAACAACTGGGTTTCTGCATTTGGAGGCCCTGCTTGGGAGTACGATTCAACCACGCAGGAATACTATTACCACTTCTTTTTCAAAGAGCAGCCCGACCTGAATTGGTGGAATCCGGAAGTCAAGGCTGCTATGTTTAACATGGTGCGGTTCTGGCTGAATCTGGGCGTGGATGGTTTCCGCCTTGATGCCGTTGGGACAATTTTTGAGGATGAACGCTTTTTGGACCATAAAGCAGGGCTCACCACGCTGGAAGAGTATTACGAAAGGAATAGGAAAGCTTCTACGCAGAAAGAGCGCAAGGCGGCCTGGAAGCTGCACGAAGAATTGTTCATGTATCAGCATGATCAGCCTGGTGTACATGGCTTGATGAAAGAGCTGCGGATTATTGTTAATGAATATGATCACCGAGTTCTGATCGGCGAAACGGATGATGTGGCCTATTATGGATCTGGTGATGACGAGTTGAATTTGGTATTCAACTTTCCTTTGATGAAATTCAAGAGACTGAATGCGAAAAATATCAAAAAGAACCAGATCCAGCGTAAAAAAGTCATGCCTGCAGGAGCCTGGGCGTGTAACACGCTGGGAAATCACGACTCACCTAGGATGATGAACCGCTTTGGCAATGGTAAGGATAATGAGAAAATCGCGCAAATCAATTTTCTTTCCTTGCTTGCCCTGCAAGGTACGCCCGTTCTCTACAACGGCGAAGAGATCGGAATGACTGATTATCTTCAAATACCCATCAACCGGTACAAGGACCCTTTGGGAACTCGAGCCTATCAACTTGAAAAAATATTGATCAGATCCTCTGATGATGAGGCGATGGCAATTGCATGCAAAGAAGGGCGCGATAAGTGCAGGACACCAATGCAATGGGATCACTCTCCCAATGCTGGATTTTGCCCTGGGCATGTCTCACCCTGGTTGCCCGTTAACCCGAATTATTCTGACGGGATTTGTGTCGCGGATCAGATCATCGACGAACATTCTGTATTGAATTTTTACACACGCGTGTTGAAAATTCGAAAACTTTACCGCTCGATGCAGGAAGGTGAAATGAGGTTCATCGACCTGAACAATTCAGCTGTACTTTGCCTGTCAAGAGTTTTTGCCAAGGAAGCAATACTCATTGGGATAAATTTTTCTGATCAGGTTAACAGGATCCAGCTTTCCTGGGCTGAAAAATTGAAAATTGTATTTTCAAAAGACTGCAAGATGATCAGCACTGAAAAAACCAGAACAGTGATTTTTGGTCCTTATGGTTATTTTATCGGTGAAAAGTTGTAGCGAATTTAAATTACTTGGAAAACTTGTAAGACCCTGAACTTAAGGTATAATTGCGGTTTGTGATTATGGCAATGAAGTGAAAGGATAGTGAATGGCAACCAAACGTACGTATCAACCGAAAATAAGGCGCCGTGTCCGTGTGCATGGATTTCGTGAGCGCATGTCAACGTCTGATGGACGTGAGGTTTTAAAACGAAGGAGACTGCGGGGACGAATACGCCTGACCGTGAAATCGAACAACCATGTCAAGCGGATGCGCTGGTAATTCTCCTTGGCTTGTTATCATCCTGTCTTAAGAACGGACAGGGTATGTGTGAAAAAGAGGATTCGATTAAATCAAGAGAAAGATTTTCAACGGGTGCGAAAATATGGTCAGAAGCATGCGCATCCGTTTTTCGTGTTGATTGCATTAAGAAATGAGTTGGACTCTCCTAGGCTGGGAGTCATTTGCAGCCGAAATCTTGGAAATGCTGTTCAACGTAATTTTGTTAAAAGGCGGATCAAAGAGATCTGTCGAAAGATCTTAAAAAATAGAAACCTGGGCTACGACCTGATTATTATTGCCCGATCGGCGGTCATGGATCAAAAGTACGCGGATGTGTGTTGCGCAATAACAGAGAAGCTGCATCAGGCTGAATTACTATAAGATGGATCAAATTACAGCTTTTCCTTTGGAGTATCCAGACGAACCAAAATTGCGGGATCTCAAGTTTAATTTAAAAAACCTCCCGAGGTGGATCCTGTTGGCACTGATCAGAGCCTATCAAAAAACCGTATCCCCTTCTTTACCAGCGAACTCTTGTCGGTTTTACCCTTCCTGCTCTCATTATGGATATCAAGCGATTTATCGTTTTGGCGCAATTAAAGGCACCTGGATGGCGATCAACCGTGTATTTCGATGTAATCCATTCAGCGAGGGGGGGTATGATCCTGTTCCCGAAAGAAATCAAGAAAGGATTGATAAATGAAAAAAAGATGGACGATTCTTGGAATGATGGGAATTCTTGCAGCTCTTCTTCTTACCAGCTGCGGAGGTTCCACGATTAATGTCAGTGCTGCGCCGGGGGTTGTTGTCAATACCTCGAGCGATGCGTACTATATTGCCAACGGATATTTTGTTTACAGCGTGCCGATTGGAGAAACTCAAAAGTACTGGCATTACCCATCCGAGCAGGATAGCACAAAGGTGTTTTATTCTTCGCCTGCGATTTCACAGGATGGCAATTTGCTGGTCGTGGGCAGCTGGTACCCCACATCTGATCAGAAATTTGGCCTTTATGGGATCGATATCACTTCTGCAAAAGACCAAATTGTTAATGAAGCCTGGGAATCACCCTTTTTGGAAGCAACTGGAAGATGGATTGCCAGTCCAATCATTTGTGGTGAGTATATTTATGCTGCCAATACTGATCAAACCATTTACGTTCTTGATATCGGAGGAAAAATGGTCGGATCATACACCAGAGAGAAATACGCCTCGGAATTTGGTTTGGTTCCTGATCAGATAAATATGGGCGCCTATTGGGCGCAACCCGCGTGTGACGAGGAAAATGTCTACATAACCAATCTCAATCACATTCTGTTTGCGTTGAAGCAAGGTTCAGCCCCATCAAAAGCCTGGAACAGGTTCCCAGATCTTGAGGCCGCTGTGGTCACCAGTCCATTCATCCACCCGGAAACTGCGGATATTTATATTGGGAACATTAATGGAATCCTTTTCCAGATTGATGCATCCAGCGGGACGATCATCAAAAAAGTGCAGTTAGATGGTGGAATTTGGTCAAAACCCGTTGTTGTCGGCGAGAACCTGTACATCGCGACTGCGACCGGTATAGTGTATAAAATTTCTAAAGGTCTCGAGATCTTGGATTCATGGTATCTTGAGTCCCCGGTGATTTCGACAGGCGTTGTATACGAAAACAGTGTTTATTTCATGACACGCAATGGAACACCGTGGAGAATTGACGCTTCAGGATTCCATAATCCTCTCGACGCAACGGGAATTGGTGGTGAATTCGTGAGCGATCTGGCACTTGCAGGTAATTACATGCTTGCTCCGATTAAGGGGGGAGCTGAGTGGATGTTCTTATTCAACTTTAAAACTTCTCAGCCAAGCACATTCACTCCTTAGAAAATGGTGAAACAATGAATCTCTTACAAGTATCATTCGATAATCTGATTACAGCTCCATTTGTGAATATTTTGATGGCCATTTATACCTTCCTGGGCAAAAATTTTGGTATTGCTATCATCATATTCACGATCATCATCCGCTTGGCTACGCAGCCTTTAACTGCCAAGCAATTAAAATCCTCCCAGGCTATGCAGGACCTGCAGCGGGACCCGCGCTGGAAGGAGATGCAAACAAAGTATAAAGACCAGAAAGAAAAATTGGCACAGGAACAGCAAAAATTATACAAAGAAATGGGAATCAGTCCCTTTGCGTCCTGCCTTCCGCTGCTGATCCAGCTACCGATCATTTGGGCGCTGTACACGACTTTAAGAATTGCCATGGCTTCGACTCCATTGGATTTGTTAAAATTATCAAATTTTGTTTGGTCCAAGATTGATGTACAAGGCATCATCGCGTTGATGGTTTGTTTACTTTTGGTAGTGGGTTACTTTATTCTTAAATCAAAAGTGAAGATGTGGAAGTATTCCTGGGTGGTCCTACTGCTGGTTCTCTATATGGTTTACCCACTTGTGTCTTTGATCAAACTCCCCGCAGCCTGGAGCATCAACGGTCTGGATATTTCCAACATCATACCGATCAACACAAGATTCTTATGGATGGATCTGAGCAAGGTCGACAGCGTGAAGATCTTTGGTATTGGTATCCCCGTCATGGCAATCATTGTCGTCATCACGACCTATATCCAGCAGAAGCTGATGACACCGAAGAACCAACCGTCTCTTGATCAAGGCGCCCAAATGATGGGTACGATGAATATCGTCATGCCTTTGATGATGGGCTGGATCGCATTAACAGTTGAATCAGGGCTTGCAGTGTATTTTCTTGTTTCCAATCTCGTGGGTATCGCTCAATATGGTTTTATGGGAAAACTGAACTGGTCTGCTCTCATGCCGAAAAAGAAGATTTCTGCTGCGGATCAGAGGAGACCCGCTGAAAAAGTAATCGATGGAAATATCGTCGAGAAAAAAGAACTGCAGAAAAAACAGACTGGCACATCAGCCAATAAAACTAAGGTTGAAACAAAATCGGGTAAGAAATAAATAGGACCGGGTATGGAAAAAACTGTCTTTGAAATCATCGCTTCTACTGTTGAAGAAGCAATCGAAAAGGGTCTTGACCAATTGGGATTACCCAGAGACGCTGTCGATGTTGAGGTTCTTGACCCGGGAACCAAAGGTTTGTTTGGGCTAGGTTCTCGACAGTCAAGAATCAAAATGAGCATCAAATCAAACGAAACAGCAGAGGATCGTCCGAAAATTAATCCAAAACCATCACGGAATACTGAACTTCAGCTCTCTAAAGATCAGGAACACGAGCTGCAGGTTGCACGGGTAGTGGTAGAGACTTTAATTGAAAAAATGAAGGTGCAAGCCAGAGTAACCACCTCTTACATCAATGGATCGGACGAAAAAAATCCAGAGAAGATCATCTTTATTGAGATCAACGGGAATGATTTGAGCATTTTGATCGGCAGGCACTCGGAGACTTTGAATGCTATTCAATACATCAGCAGCCTGATTATCAGCCGCGAGCTTAATCGATGGGTACCCATAACGATTGACGTTCAGGGATACCGTGCCAGGCGGGAAAAACAATTGAAATCTCTGGCTCTGCGCATGACAGATCAGGCCATCCAATCAGGGAGGAAGCAGGTACTGGAACCCATGCCGGCAAGTGAAAGAAGGGTGATTCACATGGAACTGAGAGACCGCTCTGAAGTGAAAACAGAGTCGGTCGGTGAAGAGCCGTACCGGAAGGTGACGATTATTCCGGTCAAGAAATAATGATGAAACTGGGCGTTGATGGAACGCCCTTTTTTATTTAAATCTGGATTACGCTATAATGCAGGTTGAGGAAAAATGCGAGCAGTTGACATCATAGAAAAAAAACGAGACTGTTTGGAGTTAAGCAAGGACGAGATCCGCTTCTTCATTGACGGATTCACGAAAGGGGACATTCCGGATTACCAGGCTTCTGCTCTCTCAATGGCAATTTTGCTGAACGGGATGACCGATCGCGAAACAACGGACCTGACGATGGCGATTGTCTCGTCAGGAAGAAGCTTGGATCTGAGCAGCATTGTACCGATTGCGGTGGATAAGCATTCAACAGGCGGTGTAGGCGATAAAACGACCTTGGTAGTAGAACCGGTCGTTGCTGCTTGTGGTTTGGCAGTGGGAAAGATGTCCGGTCGAGGACTTGGTTTTAGCGGTGGAACACTGGATAAAATGGAATCCATACCGGGCTTTCGGACAAATCTTACTGAACAGGAATTCACTCGGCAGCTGGGAGATATTGGTTTGGTGCTCAGTGGGCAAAGTCCCGATCTGGCTCCAGCAGATGGAAAATTATACGCACTGCGTGATGTTACCGGGACAGTGCCATCGATGCCGCTGATTGCATCTTCGGTGATGAGTAAAAAGATAGCTGCAGGTGCACATGCCATTGTATTGGATGTCAAAACTGGCAGCGGCGCTTTTATGAAAACTGTTAATGAAGCACAACAGTTGGCAAGGATCATGGTGTCAATTGGCGAGCTCAGTGGAAGACGCGTTGTAGCCTTAATATCAGACATGAACCAGCCTCTTGGAAAGAATGTGGGAAACGCGTTGGAGGTTATTGAGGCCATCAACACATTGCAAGGAAATGGCCCGGAGGATTTTACAGAACACTGTATGATTGTCGGAAGCTATATGTTGGTTTTGGGAAAAAAGGCACAGGACCTCACCAGCGCGCGAAAATTGATCGGTGAAGCGCTTAGAACTGGAAAGGGTTTGGAAAAGTACCGCCAATTGGTAGAAGCTCAGGGAGGAGATCTTGCATATGTTGATGATCCGAATAAATTTCCGCATGCCAGGTTCATTGAAACCCTGAACGTGGATTCGACAGGATGGATTGCAGCAATCGATGCTCAAGTAATTGGTGAAACATCAGTTGCATTAGGCGCAGGCCGAGAAAAGAAAAGTGATTTAATCGATCATGCTGTCGGCATTGAGGTACTCAAGAAGGTCGGCGATCAAGTTAGGCAAGGGGAGCCCCTATTCATCATTCATGCGAACGATCTTTCCAAGCTGGAACAGGCAAAAAAAAGAGTGAAGGAAGCTTTAATCGTTGATGACAAAGTTACTGCAAGCCTTCCATTATTTTATGATGTAATCCAATAGAAACAGGATGAATTATGTTTGACTGGCTGAAGAAGAAAAATTCGAGCAAACAGGAAAAATTATCACCACAGAGAAATGAACAACCGTTCATTTCTCCTGCTGATGAGAGTCCGCTCACAGATGATGGGTCACGTACTGGTACGGATCCCGCAGGGGGTGAAACACAAGTTATTAGCGGAGCTCAGGAAGAGCTGGAGAAACTGCATCAGAAAATGGACGCTTTGGCACAAAGGTTTGCCAATGGCAGTATCAATCGTGCTCAATTTCAGGAATTATTTTCCTATTACCAGTCAAAAGCTAATGACCTGGCTACCCTACTTTTTTTCAATCCGGATTCAGAAGATTGGAAAAACCTAGTGAGTGAAGGACAGTCTATCATTATCCGCAGGCGGCATGCGGCAAAGTTGAATGGTTTTTCAATCATAGATAACCGAAATGGTATGCCCATAAAAACCATAGGTGATTTTGGTTTGGATCCAGCGCTGTTTGTTCCAATGCTATTTGCGTATCAATCAGCAACAAAAGAAATATTTGGCGGATCGGCGAAATTAACACAAATTGAGGATGGTAGATGGCTGGTTTTTATCTCAGGGAAAATTACCACAACGCTTGCGCTTTTTTCGAATGAACCGTCTCAGAAACAACAGCAAACTCTTCAACAGGTGCATAAGGTTTTTGAGACAGCAAATGACCAGCGATTAAATTCAAAGGCAGTCGATTTAAAAAACCTTGTCATTCCCCACGAATATTTTTTGAAGCACTCTTTGTAAGCGGAAATGATGACAGAATCGTATCCATTATTGAAGGTTATGCTGCTGGGAGATGGGAATGTTGGCAAAACATCTCTGGCACGGCAGTTTGTAGAATCAAAGTTTGATGAATCGCGAATTCTGACAATTGGAGTGGATTTTCAAACAAAAGTGATCGCTCTGCCTGAGGCCACCTATAAACTATCCATATGGGATGTTGCTGGCCAGGAACGTTTTCAATCAGTTCGTGAGGTTTTCTATAAGGGTTGTTCCGCGGCTGCCCTGGTTTATGATGTAAGCAGTAGGGATTCTGCTTACCATTTAACCCAATGGTATAAGGAGCTTAAATCCTTTGCTCCTTCAAGTGGAGTCCTTTGCATTGGAAATAAAATCGATCTGCCAGGTGGAGAGTTCGAGAAATTAGGATTGGAATTTTCGCAGTATTTAAAGATTCCCCACATACGAACTAGTGCAAAAACCGGAGAAGGTGTTGAAGAATTATTTGTAGCTTTGACCAAACGAGCCATCGGTGCTGCCAGGAGCTGATCAATATTTGCGGCAATTTGATATTTATGAGATAATCTGAAAAATATGCTATGATGGAAACGAGTACTTTCTGATTATTTTCAGCGAATCCAGGGAAGTGTGAGCTGGAGAAATAAGATGAAACGAAAATCCTTCCGGAGCATCGATCTGAAAGATGTAACGAGTAAGAAAGACGGTTTTACCTACCGTTACCAGGGCGCAGAGGATTTTTCGACTAAATCTGCTTGAGAGCTTGCCAACAGCAGGAATCGGGGTGGTACCGCGGTGAAAGCCGTCCCTGACAAAGGGAAGGCTTTTTATTTTGGAGGATGCATGTTTAAACCCGTCAGCGCAAAAACTAATTTCACATTATTGGAAGAATCAATCAATCGTTTATGGAAAACACGAAAGATCTTTGAGAAAACCCTTACATCAAGGGAGGGCGGACCTGAGTATGTCTTTTTTGAAGGTCCTCCCACCGCAAATGGAAAACCAGGTGTTCATCATGTGCTGGCCCGAGTGTTCAAAGACATGTTTCCAAGATATAAAACGATGAATGGTTTTCATGTTTCCAGGCGAGGGGGCTGGGATACGCATGGCCTTCCTGTGGAGATAGAAGTTGAGAAAAAGCATGGCTTTAAGAATAAACAACAAATAGAGGATTATGGCATTGAGAGATTCAATGAGGAGTGCCGGTTATCTGCCATGACGTATATCCAGGAGTGGGAAAGACTCACAGATCGAATCGGTTATTGGGTCAATATGGATTCAGCTTACGTGACCTTCACAAATGATTACATAGAAAGTGTCTGGTCAATCCTGAAATCCTTTTGGGACAAAGGACTTTTATATCAGGGATTCAAGGTCGTGCCATACTGCCCACGGTGCGGTACGCCTTTATCAGACCATGAGGTTGCGCAGGGGTATCAAGAAACAGAGGACCCTTCGGTATATGTCCGCATGCCGCTGGTCGATGAACCCGGAACATCAATTCTTGTGTGGACGACGACTCCTTGGACTTTGCCAGCGAACGTGGCTGTTGCAGCAAATGCGAATGTGGATTATGTAAAGGTGCAGCACTCCCTTCCAGAAGGTAATTCGGAAAAATTGATCGTTGCCGCTTCGCTTGTTGAAAAAATCTTTGGAGATCAAGATTTTGTTGTTGTCGAAAGATTCAAGGGAAAGCACTTAAAAGGTAAGAAATACTTACCCCTCTTTACCTTTTTACCGCTTGAAAAACCTGCTCATTTTGTTGTGATGGGTGATTTTGTTACAACAGATGATGGGACGGGATTGGTACATATTGCGCCAGCATTTGGCGCGGATGATATGGCTGTTGCATTAAAACATGATTTACCGGTGCTGATGACGGTTCTTCCGGATGGCTCTTTTCGCTCAGAGGTGCGTCCATGGGCGGGAAGGTTTGTGAAGCATGCAGATCCATTCATCACAGTCGACCTTCTTGATCGCGGTTTGTTATTTTCCTCTGGCAAGATTATCCATACATATCCATTCTGCTGGCGTTGCGAGACCCCCCTGTTGTATTATGCCCGTCCAACCTGGTACGTCCGAACCAGCCAGCACAAGCAGAGATTGGTGGATCTAAACCAGAAAATCAATTGGTATCCAGAACATATTAAGAACGGTCGGTTTGGCAATTGGCTGGAGAATAACATCGATTGGGCTTTGGGTAGGGAGCGGTATTGGGGAACCCCTTTACCTGTCTGGGAGTGTCGTGACTGCCATTACCAAAAATGTATCGGTTCACTACAAGCGTTGTCAGAATTCGCAAACGAAGACCTAAAATCTGTTGATTTACACCGTCCTTATGTCGATGAAGTTAAGGGTGTGTGCGAAAAATGCAGTGGGGTGATGAAACGAGTCCCGGAATTGATCGATGTTTGGTTTGATTCTGGATCCATGCCATATGCTCAGTGGCATTACCCCTTTGAAAACAGAGAGGTGTTCGAACATCAATTCCCAGCAGATTTTATTTGTGAAGCGGTGGATCAAACACGAGGTTGGTTCTACAGCCTTCATGCGATCAGCACTCTGCTTCTTGATTCCGAGGCATATCGAAATGTCATTTGCTTGGGTCTGATTCTGGATGGAGAAGGGCAAAAGATGTCCAAGTCCAAAGGAAATGTAGCTGATCCATGGGAAGTCATCAACAGCTCTGGCGCAGATGCAATGCGCTGGTATTTATACACTGCCAGTCCACCAGGGCAGGAACGGCGATTTTCAAGAGATCTGGTCTCGGAAGTGGTGAGGAATTTCACACTTACCCTTTGGAATACTTACGCCTTTTTTGTTACGTACGCAAATCTGGATGGCTGGAGGCCGGGTTCAGCAAGTGGTGTCAATTTCAGCCCTTTGGATAAATGGCTCAGGTCATCTTTACACTCGTTGATACAGAATGTAACTAAGGCATTTGAAGAATATGATGTTTTAGGTGCGACGCGACCGATCGAGATTTTCGTTGATCAATTGTCAAATTGGTACCTGAGAAGATCGCGTAGGCGATTTTGGAAAGCCGGGTCCGATTCGGATAAACACGCGGCATACTCAACACTGTATGAAGCGTTGGTAGTCCTAAGCAAGCTTCTCGCTCCGACGATGCCGTTCATGGCAGAAGAGTTGTACCAAAACCTAACGCTTTCCATCAGCCTGGATGAACTGGAATCCGTTCACTTATGCCAATGGCCTTCGTTTGATCCCGCTGTGATCGATGAAAAATTAAACCAGGATATGAGTCTGGTCATGAAGCTGGTTTCGATCGGGCATTCAGCCAGGAACAAAGCCAACAAGAAGGTCAGGCAGCCTTTATCTGAGGTTGCGTTATCTGTCAGCCTGAAACTGGAGGAGGAAGTAGTCAAGGATTACGCTGATATCATTGCAGACGAGTTGAATGTAAAACAGGTGAGGGTGCTCAGCAAGGCCACCGAGGCTTTATCGTACGTTCTGAACCCTCTGCCGAAACAATTGGGTCAGAAGTATGGCAGTAAATTTCCCAAGATACGTCAGGTTCTGATGGAAATGGATCCGTTGAAAATTGGAAAAGAGATCACGCGTGGAAAAAGCGTGAGCATAGAAATCGATCATGAAAAAATTGAGATACTGCCGGAAGAAATAGAAGTCAGAGTCGTTGCCAAAGAAGGCTATGCTGTTGCTGCTGAAGGCGCTTATGTTGCAGCACTTGTGACAACACTTACCCCTGAGCTCGAACGAGAAGGATTGGCCAGAGAATTCGTCCGGCGCGTTCAGGATCTCAGAAAACAAGCTGATTTAGAGATCTCCGACCGTATCGACCTGTATTATCAGGCGTCAGAAAAATTATGCCTCTCTATCGAAGAGCATGCCGCGTATATTCAGGGTGAAACGTTAAGTCTTCACATCAACAAGGGTTCTATTCCAGAGGATTCTACTTCTGTCCAAGAGGAATTCGATGGAGAAAATTTACATGTTGGGTTGCGAAAAGCTGGATAAGAGTGTAATTTGTTCATGGAGGCAGAGATTGAGAAAATTTCGACTTAATTACGGATTGGTGTTCTTCTTGTCCGTTCCGCTAATTGTTATAGACCTGATTTCTAAGTCCTTAGTCAGAGCGAACCTACAGGTCCACGAGGCTTTCACCCCTGTAGAGTGGCTCCCCTTCTTTAGGCTACTTCACGTGCAAAACACGGGAGTAGCTTTCGGAATGCTTCAGGGAGCCGGGTGGGTTTTTGCCATCCTTGCCGTAATTATTTCATGCGGCATCCTGTTCTATTTTCCCAGAGTGGATAGACGAGATGGTTTTGTTCGGGTTGCATTGGCATTGCAGCTAGCGGGAGCTGTAGGCAATCTGATTGATCGGATCTTTTTTGGACCAGTGACTGATTTTGTTTCTATAGGCAATTTCGCGATATTTAATGTTGCCGATGCTTCCATCAGCATTGGCACAGTACTGCTTGTGATTGGTTTTGCGATACAAGAAACAAGAGACAAAAAAAGCAAGAAAGAAATGTCCTCACAATAATGGCTGATGAAAAGGTACGCGATTACGAGTTTCTTAGTTCAGAAAATCAGAACGAGCGATTGGATAAATTTTTATCTATTCGTTGTTCTGATGTATCTCGTTCGCGGCTGCAATCCTTGATAAAAAATGGTCATGTGTGGGTCGATGGCATTTTGGTCCAAAAGCCTTCGTGTGAGATTAAGCCCTCATCCCGGATCAAGATCATCGTACCTCCTGCGGTTGAAACGTCCCTAATCCCAGAAAAAATTCCATTGGAAATTATTTATGAAGATAGTGATGTGATGGTAATCAATAAACAAGCTGGGATGGTAGTACATCCTGGCGCGGGTCATCTTACAGGAACACTGGTGAACGCTGCCCTAGCTCACGCACCTGACCTTGAAGGTATTAATGGAGAGCTACGACCAGGGATTGTTCATCGTTTAGACAAAGATACCTCTGGAGTGATCCTTATCGCAAAGAATGAAAGATCTATGCAATGGCTTCAAAATCAATTCAAATCAAGGCTTGCCAAAAAAACTTACATTGCACTTGTTGATGGTTCTCCTCCCGCTCCACAAGGTATTGTGGATGCTCCAATTGGGCGCGACGCATCCCACAGACAGCGTATGTCCGTTGTGCAAAATCATAAAGGTCGTCCCGCTCAAACCAGATTTCTGACAATTGAGCAGTTTCGCGATCATACACTCTTATCGGTTCAACCACTCACTGGGCGAACGCATCAAATACGAGTCCACTTAAAATTCTTGGGATGCCCTGTGACTGGCGATTCGATTTATGGATCGAAAAAAAAATCGATCAATATGGATCGATTCTTTTTACATGCGCAAAAAATTCAAATCACATTGCCAAACCAAGCCAGTTCCACAGAGTTCATCGCGAGAATGCCACCTGATTTGGAGGCCATACTCTCATGTTTGAGGCAAAATGAAAGGATGCTATGAATTTAATTGATCTTCGTTCAGACACAGTGACACTCCCGACAGCCGAAATGAGAAAAGCGATGAGCCTTGCTGAGGTGGGTGATGATGTTTTCGGCGAGGACCGGACAGTCAACCAACTTCAAGAGTTGGCAGCGGATGTTACAGGTAAGGAGGCAGCCCTTTTTATGCCATCTGGAACGATGGGGAACCTTGTTGCTGTTCTTTCTCATTGCGAGCGGGGTGACGAAGCAATTATGGGGCATCTTGGGCATACTTTTCTATTTGAGGCAGGGGGCATTTCCGCTCTGGGCGGGGTCGTTATTCATACAATTCCCAATCAGGTGGACGGTTCGTTGCGGGAAGAGGATATCCAAAATGCAGTACGCCCTGATGATGTGCATCATCCAAGAACCAAATTGATTATTTTGGAAAACACGCACAACCGATGCGGCGGTGTAGTGCTGGCTCCTTCACAGATGAAGCTGGCCAAGAAGGTTGCGAATGAGCATACATTGAAAATCCACCTGGATGGAGCAAGGATTTTCAATGCAGCAGCAGAACTGGATATTCCGGTATCAAACCTCACGCGAGACGCTGATTCAATTACCTTCTGTTTGAGCAAAGGATTGTGCGCTCCAGTAGGTTCAGTTTTATGCGGTTCAAAGGACTTCATAGCACAGTCTTTGCGTATTAGAAAGCAGTTAGGGGGGGGGATGAGACAGGCTGGGATCCTGGCTGCAGCCGGGATCATTGCTATCGAGACAATGGCAAAGCGCTTGAAAGACGATCACCTTCGCGCCAAAAGACTGGCGGTTGGTTTAGCAGCCACAAAAGGTCTGAAACTTACCTTAGGACATCCTCAAACTAACATGGTGTTCGTTTCCTTGGATGACGACGTGCTGCTTTCCACGACCAAAATCGTTGAGCAATTGAAACAAAAAGGAATCTTGGTCGGAGTTGTTGGACACCGAAAATTCCGTTTAGTGACCCATTATTGGATTGATGACCTTGCGATTGAGCGGACTATTGCTACTTTTTCACAGCTGCTTCATAGCTCATAGAAACCAATTTTTCGCAGGAAATTTGGTTGTTCGAACAACTTAATGAATGCTTTGATCACATCCGAGTCAAAGAGAATATTGGCATGGAATTTCAGGTATTCCGCAGCGTCCTGCGGAGGCATTCCTTTGTGATAAGGTCGGTCGCTGATGAGCGCGTCAAAAACATCAGCCACGGCAAATATTCTTGCCAGTAAAGGGATATCGTTACCCTTCAATCCTTCTGGGTATCCGCTACCATCCCACCTTTCTTGATGGAAGGCGACCACAGGAACAGCGTCTTTTAGAAAAGGTATGGATTCAATAATCTGCGCGCCCATCCTTGGATGTTGCTTCATGACTTTCCACTCTTCTGCTGACAAAGGACCTGTTTTATGGAGGATCTCATCGTCAATCCCGATTTTTCCAATATCGTGAAGAAGAGAACCACGTTCAAGAGATTTAAGCTGGTCATGATTCAACCCCAGCTCTTTGCCTATAGAAAGAGCTAACTGAGCTACACGAATAGAATGACCTTCGGTTTCTCGGTCCCGAAGATCAACTGCAGAAACCAACGCCATGAGAGTTTGATCATAGGTTGATTGCAATTGGAAATATGCGAGTGACACTTGATCCGCGTTATCTCTCGTTTCTTTAAGAAGAATTGTACGCTCCAAGGCGATCGAAGCCTGTTGTACCAGGTCGTGAACATCGCCAGATAATTTTTCATCAATCGTGCTTTCTTCCTCCACTTCGCACCATAAACCTCCATAAGTTCTTTGTGAGGTGTTAAGGGGAAAACAGTACAACAGAGAGTTTGTACCGCGTTTGAGAACCTCCACTTTTTTGGAAACCATTGCTTTCTGGATCAGATCTTTTGGATGCTCATTTGATAAAGAATTACGAGATGAAATTGAAGAAACTTCCACGTTCCCATCCACGGTATAAATAATTAAACCTGCAGCTTTTGCCCTGGTCAAACGGTGCGCTGTTTCCGTTACAGCTTTTACCGCTGTCTCCAGGTCGTTTGCTAAAGTGATTCGCAGGTTTAAGCCGTGCAGCAGCTGGGTTGAAATTAAATTGTTTCTAAGCTCTTGATCAAGAATACATCCCTCAATCAGTGAGGAAGCCTGCATGGATAAAATACCAGCAAGAAAGGAATCTTTTTCTGAGAAAGTATTCGCCTTTTTCTTGCCAAAAAACAGAATTGTCCCAATGTTTACACCATGAATGTGAATTGGAACTATCATTAGCGTTTTTAGAAAGTTGTCATCGAGAACAAGCTGGGAAAAAACCTTTTCTCGTTTAAAGTCGCGGTAAATGATATTTTCACTATTCTTCAGCAAGTGAAACGCAAGTTTGGAAGAGGCGGATTCAATACTATTCTGCAGTTCTGGAGACTTTCCGTGGAATGCTGATAAGAGTTTTTCTTGGTTTTGAATGATCAGCCCGGTGAAGCGATTACGTAGAACCAGTTGTCCAATCTCAACGATTTTGTCCAGAATGGATTGAAGATCATTAATACTGGCCAGTGAAGTACTTGAGTCAATCAGGTTTTGCAAACTGCGAATAAAACTTGCTTGACTCCAGGCTGAGATGACCTCTGCACCTGATATTTCGACGATATCCGTATCCGGCTCCAAAAAAAAGTGCTCTTTCTCGTCAGCCAAGAGGATCAATCCCTGCAGGACTCCCTCATGAAGCAAAGGGTCAATCAATAGAGATTTGTACCTCTTGCCTCCTACCCAAATATCCTGCGTTTTGCTGTCTGCTTGTTTCTGGAAAATCAAACATTTTTGAGCGCGTATTGCTTGGATTACTATTTCGTTTGATGGTTTGATGCGTAGATCCTGTATCTTTATCAGATCGTTCTCGGAGCTAACTGCCAAAGGAATCAGTCGGTTTTCATCTGTGCGTGTAGAATAAACTGCAACAAGTCCACACTTGAATTCGTTAAACAAGGAAGTAGCCACGATTTGAGCGGTTACTGGTGGATCTTGAATACTGCGAATGTCACTGATAAGTCGAGATAGATAATCCAGTTTTCGGTGAGATTGCTGACGCTCTAAAGTGCCTTGCAGGATTTCATGCTGTATGATGAACTCCTTGAGTGTAGAAGATTTCGATTCCATACTGGTGAGTTTTACTTTCAGCTGATCGATCACCTCGCCAAAAAAGTATGGGGTGAAACCAGTGAGCGGATGCTCGGTAATTTCCTCACTTTTCATCGTGCTGAGAGTGTCTTTAAACAAACGGTCTAATCTTGTCAGAAATGTGGGGATCTGGAGAATTGAATACAGGGATACCAATGTGAAGCCCAGGACAGGAAACAAGCTCCAGGAATTTTGCGTTTGGATGAAAGCCTGATCCAAGTTCCTTGCAGCATGCGGAAGAAGATAGCTCAAAGATATCGCTGCCAATTCGAGTAAAGTTGTGGTTGCCAGAAGAAAACCGACAATTGAAAGATGCCATTTATTTGACAATTTAGAATTGGGAACCTCAAGTGAATCGATTTTATCTTGACGGATTATGATTAATAACCAAAACAGTGAAAACAAAGAAGTTATCTTTGTTGATGAAAAAAATAATGACCATGTGAAAAAGATGATAAAAGGTAAGATAATCGCCGCAACAAGAATTTTCTTAGCAAGACCATTTTTTGACTTGTTTTTTAAAAATAAACTGATGATCAAGCCTGCAACCAATAGAGCAAGGTTGATCATCAATACCTGGTGCCCTGTAATGCTATTATCGGTGAAGAAATGTATGGATGAAAAACAAAGAAAGGATGCAATGAAAACAAATCTTTCCGAAAGCTGTTTGTGCAGATCCCTGCAGATCAAGGCAAATAAAAATACTAATGTGCTCGCTAAAAATAAGTTCGCAACTTCAATCTTATCAAGGTAATACATTCCAGCGCTGATGAGTATGGAAAAAAAACAGAAAAAAAAATTAAAAACCTTGAAAGTAACATGGTGATAATTTATCCACAGTGCGGAAAACATGGCAAGGGATGAGAAAATTAGAACACCCGGAACAAAAAAATAAACCCACGGAAAAACGATCAGGTCACCAAAGAAATCCGGATCAATAAGAATGCAACCTGCAAGCGCGATGGAGGATAAGACTTGCAGTAATAAAATGGATTTGGAAAATCGAAAAATCATGTAGAAAAAAGAATATCATAGATGCCTGCTAAAGGCAACACTCCGATGATGATCAAGGGCTGATATAATCTGCCTTATTGCCGATATGCCATAAGGAGTATGCCATGGAAAAATTCATTACCCGTCAGCAAATCGCTAGAGCAAAGAAATCTATCGAGAGAAAGATCCAACTGCATCCAAAAGTCGCGATCATCTTAGGATCGGGATTAGGTGAGTTGGCTGAGGCAGTGACATCTCCTGTTGTTATTCCTTACGCAAGTATTCCTGGATGGCCTATATCTACCGTGGAGGGGCATGCAGGAAAATTAATTTGTGGATTTTTAGGCTCTACTGCTTGCTTGATCATGCAAGGTCGGATCCATTACTACGAGGGTTACAGAATGGATGAAGTGACATTTCCAATTCGTGTGATCAATGCTTTGGGAATTGAAAACCTCATTGTAACCAATGCCGCGGGTGCCATCAACCCCAGGTTTGTTCCGGGTGATGTCATGGTGATCACCGATCATATCTCTCTGATCAGTATGACAGGTTTAAATCCTCTGCGGGGACCAAATTTACATGAATTTGGCGAGAGATTTCCAGATATGAGCCAGTGTTATGATAGAAAACTGATTGGATTCGTGCAGGAGGAAGCGCACAAAAGGCAAATCAAACTTCAAAAGGGTATATACGTGTGCCTATCCGGGCCTTCCTTTGAAACTCCGGCCGATCTACGATTTCTGCAGAAAATCGGAGCGGATGCAGTCGGAATGTCAACTGTTCCCGAAGTGATCATCGCAAGACACGGTGGGATGAAGGTTTTAGGATTGTCAGGAATTAGTAATAAGGCGAATCTTGATGGCGAAACCGTCACAACCCACGAAGAAGTACTTGAAGCGGGTAAAGTTATTTATCCTAAGTTGCAAAATCTCATTGTGGGAGTAATCTCTAGGTTGTAAAAGACGGGCTGATGGAATCTGTAATTCGCTTTCTGCTGCTCATTGAGGGATGGATTTACTTTGTCTGTGGCAGTATTCTGATCTTTGCGGTCATTAAAGTTATTCGCCAGGCAAGGGAATTACGGTTGGCAGTATTTGGGTTGGAACAAGAAGTTGCACGACGGAAATTACGCCGCTATATAAGCCTGGGCATAGGATCGTTAATGGTGATCGTCACAGTCTTGTTCTTAGCAAGTTTTTCGCTCGTCAAATATCCTGGTATTCGCCATTTCCCGACCCCCACAGATTTTGCATTACAAACGCTCCCTTCGAAAAACGATAACGAGTTTTCTGCGGTTGAATCAATCGAAACGCTAGAAAATATGAGTGCAAATTGCGAAGCAGGGAAGATAGAGTGGATTATTCCGGTTGATGGCGATTATGTTCAAGGAATCATAAAGCTGACAGGTACAGTGAATGTCGAAAAATTTGCCTTCTATCGTTATTCTTATCGGAAAGTCAGTGAAGCTGAATGGACAATCATTGCCGTGGGATCACAACAGGTTATTGATGGATCGTTGGGAAGTGATTGGGACACATCAAATATTGAACCGGGTGATTATCAATTAGGTTTATTTGTTTATGATATCAGCAATTCACTGCTCCCAGCCTGTATTATTGATATCACCATACTGGATCAGTAGGTTTCGTTATATGGCGAAAATTGAAATTCGACAAGCAGTATCTCGCGATATCAATTCAGCAATTGTTCTCGATCACATGGTAGACACAGATTATGTGTTTCAGCTTGATCAAAAAAGGGATGAATCCTTGCTTCAAATACAATTTCGGCGAATCCAATTGCCAAGAAGTATGACACTTGCGTATCCAATAGATCAATATGAATTAAAGAACAACTGGCAACTGCACGATGTTTTTCTGGTGGCGCTGTTAGATGGAAAAATTGTGGGATTCATAAGTGGAATACGCGCGGATACTCCAGCTACACTAAAGATTATGGATATTGTTGTTGATAGATTTGTACGGCGTCAAGGAATTGCCACAGCATTACTCATGGCAGTATTAACCTGGGGTGACGATCACGATATCAAACATTACGTCACACACATTTCTCCTAAGAATCACGCTGGACTGAGTCTTCTTAGAAAGATCGGATTCATTTTTTGTGGCTATAATGAAAACCACTATCCAGGAAAGCAAATGGCTTTTTATTTTGAATTTACAAGATGACCGACGCTAGATAATTATGGAATACCTTTTTCGAACGATTTCAGAAATTGTTGTGGCTGGAATTTCGATTACCGCCTTCTCGTTACTGTTGTTTTCATTTCATTATAATATCAAAGATCGAATTGTCCGTTCATTCATATTAATCATGGCAAGTGTCGTGATTGTTTTTACTACGGAAGCTTTTGCTCGTGTTGCTAACAATGATCTGATATTGGAATTATGCTTACAACTTCAATGGGTGGGGGTGATCCTACTTCCTCCAATGTATCTTCATTTTTCTGATGCGCTGCTTGCCACTACAGGAAAACCGTCAAAGTGGAAGCGCCGCTGGGCGATACGGGGCACATATCTGATCTCAATATTTTTTCTAGTATTAATGGCGACTGGAAATCTTTTTGGTGAATTGGTAAAAGGAGTAAGTCCTATCGCTTACCTTAAACCAAAAATATGGACAGCCTTGTATCTGGTTTACTACATCATCATTATGATTTTAACCTGGATAAATTTTTTCCGAACATACAGACGCGCTGCAACGAAGGCTAGCAAACGGCGGATGACATACTTGTTAATGGGTTCAATGGCTCCCGCCTTAGGCTCTTTTTCATTATTACTATTGAACTCCAGCGTGGTTAAGGATTATTCCCAGGTTTTTTGGATCACCAATGTAATCATAAATGTCCTGGTTGGATCTTTCATGGTGATTATGGCGTATGCCGTATCATTTTTTGGAGTGAACTGGCCGGACCGTGTCATTAAATCACGAATGATGCGATGGCTTCTTAGGGGCCCATTTACAGCTAGCGTTGCACTGGCAGTAACAACAATGATCAGGCGCGCGGGAGAAATTCTTGGACAGCCTTACACGGGTTGGGTGCCTATCTCGTTGGTGGGAACAATTCTTCTGCTCGA
Source organism: uncultured Anaerolineaceae bacterium (assembly GCA_964498605.1). GTDB lineage: Bacteria > Chloroflexota > Anaerolineae > Anaerolineales > Anaerolineaceae > JBGQAS01. Next base: position 128,527 of record CAZCHK010000001.1, read on the forward strand.
ATTTCTCGTCACACTCATCAGCCCTTGGCTTCAACGAAAGTTATTCTACGGAAACGATTTGGAGGACTTGGATTTACTGGACTCCATCGAGAACGGATTACTGACACGCGGTGATTTGGCTCAGTTCCTTGAAATGACCCTGTCTGCAATTTGCGACCATCTACAAATTAAAAGAGCAGTCATTGCGTCCTATGAAGGTACGAATCCCGTGGTCGTCTCATCGGTTGGAGAAAGCGTCGCTGAGAATTACTTGATTGATAGAAATGTCATCGAGGCATCAATCAATGACAACACGCTGTTCGCTCCAGTAAAAATCAAGGATTTCTTGATTTATGGTATTTACAACGGGAAAAGTGAACAGAACCATGAATTACTTGGGTATTTAATTTGTTACCCTATCCCGGAAGAAACTTTATTAATCGAACAGGAAAAGACAACATCGAGACTGCTTTCACGCATAAGTATGGCTATGCATGATCGGATCATACAGGAACAGTTGTTCAATTCATTAGAACAATTATCCCCGCAGGTTGAATTTATACAACAGCTCAGAGCTGCAGGACGCTATAATGTGAATGGTGTATTAATAGGGGATGAATTATTAATTCGAGCCAATCTTGGGCATTGGGTAAAAGAAGCACTGGATCATTATTGGGGTGGCCCCCACCTGTCGGAATCGCCATTAATCCAATTACAATCTGTACAAAACAAGCTGCATGAGCATGAAAACAATCCTTCTAATGCATTACGAGCTGTCCTTCGTTCCGCTGTCGATTCGTTAAAACCGGACGGTGAGCGAAAATTCACATCAGAATGGATACTTTTCAACTTAATTGAACAAAAATACATCGAAGGAAAAAAGGTTAGAGACATATCTTCCAGACTGGCTATTTCAGAAGCCGATTTTTATCGTAAGCAACGTGTTGCAATTCAGCAAATAGCGAAATTCATAATTGAATTAGAATCTTCAAAAAATCTTACCTCTACTGGATAATTTTCTCAGAACATTAAACTTCAATGACGGTGGTGAAATTTTTCCGTAAATTACTTTTTTCCGGTTTCTGAATGTAAAATTGAATAGTTGGATCGAGCATGGAGATTTGATGGAAGAGCACGGCAACCCCGATTTGAACAAGAATGAGAATCAACACGATGGGATTATTTTTCGGTTTTGGGTAGTCATTTCAAAGCTGGGTTTAGATTTTATCGGAATTGCCCTGGTATGCTTATTTCTTATTAGTATCATTGGTTTCCTACCGATTAAACAGGGAACTCTTGTTGAAAAGTGGTCCTATCTGTTGGGGTATCTGGTTGGGTGGGGGAAGTATTATGCGGTTGTTTTATTTTTACTACTTGGTGTTCTTTGTTTTCAAAAGTACTTTAAGAATCCTTCGAAAATTGTTTTTTCCAGAATTTTGTACGCTGAGCTGTTGATATTTTCAATTCCCATGCTGCTTGATCTGATCACTTCTCACGATTTGGAAGTAGCAAACCAGGGAGGGAATGGCGGCGTGATAGGTTGGGGTTTAGTAGAAATCTTTTTTCCGAAGGCTGAATTCCTTGCTTGGATATTTGCGATAAGTTTCACAGTTTTCTTTTTTTTACAAACAAGCGGATTAATGCAAAGGATGACTCGTTGGATTGAGGGATGGTTACACCTTGAAAAAAATGAAACCTCGCCAACAAAATGGAATGGAAACAACGGATCACAATCTCCCCTCGCGATTCCTGAAGAAGGTCCGACATCGGAGGGTGATGGGACAGGGTTCCGGGATGGTCGCTTACCGCCATTGAATATTCTTGGGAATGACTCTTACCAACAATTGGATGAAGAAACAATAAAAACGACAGCGCAACAGATTGAGCACACGTTACTGGAATTTGGAATACCAGCAAAGGTCGTAGGCTAT
>CAZCHK010000002.1:0-35011 GCA_964498605.1 uncultured Anaerolineaceae bacterium
GCGCAGCAGTTTGCATGAGCTCTCCTTTTCTAGCCCTAAGTATATAAAAGTTTGCTGTTTCAATCAACTGTATAATTATTCTATGTCGCCGCGAAACCCTCCCCTCGTCATCGCCATAGCCGGTGGTTCCGGTTCTGGAAAAACCACGGTCGCCAATGTGATTCTGGACAGCGTGGGTTCCCACCGCATCGCTTATCTGCCTCACGACGCGTACTATCGTGACCTGGCGGATCTGCCGCACAACCAGCGCATCCAGATAAACTTTGATCACCCCGATTCCTTGGAGACCGAGCTGCTCATGGAACATATCAAGCTGCTCAAATCATGGCGGCCTGTTGAGCTGCCGGTGTATGATTTTTCCCGCCACACGAGGACGAAAGAAACCAATCGGGTGATGCCAAAACGGGTCATCATCGTGGAAGGGATCCTGATCCTCGCCGAAGCCAAGCTGAGAGAGCTGTTCGACATCAAGATCTTCGTGGATACAGACGCGGACCTGCGCTTCATCAGGCGCCTGGAGAGGGACATCTCCGAGCGCAGCAGAACGATGGATAATGTCATCCGGCAGTACACGACAACCGTCCGGCCGATGCATCTAGAGTTCGTGGAGCCATCCAAGCGTTACGCGGACATCATCATCCCTGAGGGAGGACTGAACGCCGTGGCGCTGGATATGGTCGTTGCGAGGGTGGAAGCGCTGCTGCAGGCAGAGGACGCGGAATGACTCCCGAGCAGACAGCGGGATCACTCGTCAAGAAAAAGACCAGCTGGAAAACCACGCTCCTGCGTATTCTGTCATTCTTATTCGTGGTGGGATTGACCGTTGTTTTATTTTTCTTTCGCGGTGAGGTTTGTAAACTTGCCGCCATTGGCACAACGGGTTTTTTGCTATACCTGGGCGTGTTTCTCATATCCATTGTGGCGAACGCCACGATCATCCTTCCCGTGCCGGGAGTTCTGGTCACCTCTGCCATGGGCGCGATCTTCAACCCGTTCTGGGTGGCGGTAGCAGCCGGTTCCGGGGCGGCGATCGGTGAACTGACCGGTTACCTGGCGGGTTTCAGCGGACAGGGGATCATCGAGAATAAGAAGTGGTACGACAGGATCACGCGCTGGATGCGCAAATACGGCGATATCACCATCTTCATCATGGCGATCATCCCCAATCCCTTCTTTGATATTGCCGGCATGGTGGCTGGAGCGTTGAAACTCCCGGTCTGGCGTTACCTCCTGTGGGCGACACTGGGAAAAATCGTGAAGATGATGCTGTTCGCCTACTTCGGCAACTATTTATTCAGTTTGTTCCCGTGGGCTGCGGACGAGGAGATGCAATGCCAGATCACCAGGTAATGGACCAGTATATTCAGATCAATCTAGAGAAGAGCCTTATTGAGCTGATCGATTTTTGCCGCATTCCATCCATTTCAGCTCAAAGTCGTTCTTTACCGGAAGGCGCGCAAAAAACCGCCCAGATGCTTGAACAGCGGGGATTCGCGACCAGGATCGTGCCAACGCAAGGTGCCCCGGTAGTTGTTGCTGATCGGGCGGGCAAATCGGAGCGAACCCTGTTGTTCTACAACCATTACGATGTCCAGCCTGCTGAACCGCTGGAATTATGGGATAGCCCTCCTTTCGAACCGCAGATCCGGGATGGGTGCCTGTACGCAAGGGGCGTGATGGATGACAAGGGACACATCACCTCCAGGTTGCTGGCGCTTGATGCCATCCTCTCCGTAGAGCGGGAGCTGCCGTGCCATGTCAAGTTCTGCATCGAGGGGGAGGAGGAAACCAGCAGCGTGCACCTGCACGAATTCATGGCCGCCAATCACAGCGATCTTCAAGCCGATGCCTGCGTGTGGGAGTTCGGCAGCGTCGATCACCGCGACATCCCCATGCAGTACTTGGGATTGCGCGGGATTTGCTACGTGGAATTGAGCGTCGAGACTGCCAGTTCGGACGTGCATTCGGGAGTCGGGGGATCGATCTTCCCCAACGCCGCGTGGCGGCTGACTTGGGCGCTGAACAGTTTAAAGGACACACAAGAGCGGATTCTGCTGCCAAACTTTTACAGTCGTGTCAGGAAGCCTTCATCAGGAGATCTCGCCCTTTTGGACGCCCTTCCCGGCATGATGGATGAGTACCGATCGCGATACGGCGTGAAAGGATTCCTGCCTGGCATTGAAGAAGAACTGGAACTCAAGGTTTCGGAAGTATTCAGGCCCACCTGCACGATCTGCGGTCTGACTTCGGGATACCAGGGAGCGGGTTCAAAGACCGTTCTCCCCTGCCAGGCCAGCGCCAAAATTGATTTTCGGCTTGTGCCTGACCAGACACCCGAAGAGGTTGTCGCTCAGCTGCGGACGCACCTGGATGCAGGTGGATTCCAGGATGTGCACATAAAAGTACTTGGACAGGAAGCTCCTGCCAGAACTGATCCGGACGATCCCTTCGTGAAAATGGTAGTGGAGTCAGCTCGGGAGGTTTATGGCTGCCCGATGCAGGTCGTCCCAATGACCGGAGGTTCTGGACCGAACAATCTGTTCATCCGCTATCTTCACCTGCCTGTTGTCACTGCTGGTGTGGGTTACCCTGGATCCAACGCGCACGCCCCCAACGAACACATCCGCATCGCGGATTATGAGAATGGTGCCAGGCACATCGCCCGCATCATCACGCAATTTTCAGGACAATAAACCAGGCTGACCGATAAGCCGCATTCTGTCTGGTAGCGGGTATCTCACTGGGAGACCTGCGCAACCTGGGGGACCATCTCTCTGGGCCGGCTGTTGCCAGCAAGCTCTAGCGGTCTACCCGGAACTGTGGAGCGGCGAGCAGCCACTCATCCCGAAGGATTCGTCCCTGCTTGACCTTGCTTCCAACGGGGGTTGCCTGGCAGCTGCATTACTGCATGCTCCGGTGGTCTCTTACACCACCTTTTCACCCTTGCCTTGCGGCGGTCTGTTTCTGTGGCCCTGTCCAGCGGATTGCTCCGCTCCGGGTGTTGCCCGGCGTTGTGCTCTGTGAAGTGCGGACTTTCCTCGATGGGAAATCCCACCGCAGTCCCCTTGGTCAGCCTGGTGTAGCAATGATACCCCCACCATGAGAGGACGTCAAAGGACTGATGGTACAATTCTTACAACCATATCCACACAATCTTATCCAAGGACGCTGATCATCAATTCATGGCATCATATCAACGCCATCCACTGGACACAGAACGAAACATGGGGCATTTCAGCTACAGAATTGCTGGAATCGTGTTCTGGTCGGTGCTGGTTTTTTTCATCATAGGCAGCATTCTCTTTCCAAGGCTGGTACTATGGGTTGGCAGGATCATCGCGGTGTACACGCTCGCCAGGCTGACTCTCACGGTCGTATTTTTTATGGTGGCAGTCGCGAGGACGCGCTGCACCCAGAAAAAATGGGATTCAGGAGAGCGCGGCAAAATATCCGGGGCGGAAAATATTTTTCACGCTGTGCTGATCGCCAATTTTGATGAGCCAGTCGAGATCATTGGCGAGACACTGGCGCGATTGGCGGAGCAAAAGGACGCCAGGCGGCAGATCTTCATCGTGCTGGCCATGGAAGAGCTGGAAAAGGGAGCCGAAACAAAAGCAAGGGGATTGGTCAAGCGGTTTTCGGATGGTTTTTTTGGCATCACATATTCCCTGCACCCGGCCGGACTGCCCGGTGAAATCCGCGGTAAAGGATCCAATCAGGCCTGGGCGGCCAGGCATGCCAAAAAATGCCTGGTAAGTGAAAGAGCTATACCAATCGAAAATATTGTGATCACATCCTGCGACGTGGACTCGCGTTTTCACCGGCATTACTTCGCCGAGTTGACGCGTTTGTTCCTTGCGGATGAAGAGCGTCATGTCAAATTCTGGCAGGCCCCCATCGTGTATTACAACAACCTGTGGCATTTGCCGGTTTCGCTGCGTATGATCACGTATTTCATCGACGCCGTTCAATATTCGGACCTGGCGAACCCTCTGGCGAATGCTTTTCCGATCAGTTCCCACTCATTTTCACTCAAATTGGCTGACTCGATCAATTTCTGGGACACGGGTGTCATCTCCGAGGATTACAATATTTACCTGCGCTCGTTTTTTGGAAGTGGGGGAAAAGTCAGTTTGACGCCGATTTTCCTGCCAATCACGGCTGACTCGGTCAATGCTTCAACGCTCAGAAGAACCTGGCAGGCTTTTTACGCCCAGCAGTTGCGCCACGCCTATGGAGCGGCGGATATCGGATATGTCCTTCAGCAGTATGGGAAGCATAAAGAGATTCACTGCGGAAGGAAGCTCTGGATGCTGCTAAAACTGGTCGTGGATATACTGGTGGTCAGTCTGGCAGGGTTTGCCATACCGATCGCCACCATTTTAGCCATCATCTACGAGAACACGCCCATGATCGTGTCCATCCCCGGTTCGACTCTTCCCGTGTGGGTCTTTGTCACGATCAACAGCTTTTGGGGGTTGACAAGCCTTGGCATGTGGATCATGGATCGCTGTAACGCGCCAAAGAACCCGCAAAAATGGAAATTCGGTGTTTTAATAAGGGAAGTCATGGTTTTGTTTGTGTTTCCATTCTTGACACTTGGCTTCGAAGCAGTTCCCGTGATCCAGGCACTGACCATGCTCATGTTCGGTCGGTCCATTGTTTTCAAGAGAGCTCCAAAGAGCATTGTTCTGGAGTCCGAGCGTGACTAGAAAAGAGGCGCTATGAGCTTTGAAATCGGTGCCAATGTGGGTCCTTACCAGATACTGGAACAACTTGGTCAGGGCGGGATGGCTACCGTGTATAAAGCCTATCATCCCGCTTTGGACCGGTATGTGGCCATCAAAGTGCTGCACAGCGCGTTTCTGGAAGACGAGAGCTTCCTGGCTCGTTTTAAGCGCGAAGCGAAGGTGGTCGCGCAGCTGGATCACCCCAATATCGTCCCAATATACGATTTCGCGGAAGAAAAAAAACAGCCTTATTTGGTCATGAAGTACATCGAAGGCGCAACGCTGAAAGCGAGGCTGAAAACGGGGAAAATCAAAACTCCTGAGATCGTTCAAATCGCGGAAAAGATTGGGTCCGCGTTATCCTACGCGCATAAAAAGCAGATCGTTCACCGGGACGTTAAACCTTCCAATGTGCTGTTTTCCAGAGAGGGGCAGGCGTATCTGGCTGACTTTGGTTTGGCGCGGATCGCCCAGGGGAGCGCCTCCACGCTGACTTCCGAGCAGATGATCGGCACCCCACAGTATATTTCCCCGGAACAGGCGCTTTCCCAGTCCGATCTGGATTATCACACTGACATCTATTCGCTGGGAGTCATGCTGTATGAGCTGTTCGTTGGAAAGGTACCCTTCAACGCGGATACGCCTTTCGCGATCGTTCACGATCATATTTACACACCCCTGCCGTTGCCGCGAAAAATCAACCCCGAAGTGTCAGAGGATATCGAACGGGTGCTGCTGAAGGCGATGGCGAAAAAACCACGTGATCGATATGACAGCGTGGATGCGCTGATCGGAGCCCTGAAGTCGGCAGCCGGCAGTGAGAAGGAGAAACTGGACCAGGAAGAAACCACCAGGGTGTCCACCCCTGTAAAAAGTGACAGTGAAGAGGGCATGGTGGATGCGCCACCGGTCATGCCCCCGCCACCTTTCGACCCTGGCAGGAGCTCCGCCAGGCATGATCAGAAAAAACACGCTTCATCCCATGACCAGCCCACCACCACGAGGAAATCAAGAAAAGCAGCCGCCTGGATATTTGGAACCTTAGGCAGCCTGATCTTTTGTTTCCTGATCTTCGTGTTGGCCAGGCGATGGATGCAAAATGTGCAGCAGGACATCATCGAAGCCGCGCCAATTATCGAAGCTCAGTTTGAAGCGTTGCCGACAGTATTCCCGGAAGAGCCTTTCTGGCAGGAAAAAGCCGCGCAGGCGCTGGATGCTTACAACAACGGATCGCTGGATGCGTACCTGAGAAGCCTTCCCAACCTCGAGGAAGCGTGGTTCAACCGCGACGGGATCAATCAGAAGGCTGTATTTGATTATTTCTTTGACAAGCAGGCCTATGTTCTCGCCTGCATCGTCATCAGGAACCCTTCCGCGGCTTTTCTGGAAACGGATCCTTTTTCTGATCCCAGAGTGCATGAGGCATTCTACAAGGCTTCAGACCGCGACAGCCCCAACGCCGATCTGCTGTTTAACGAAAACCTTGACAAATCTTTGATCCCGTCTGAACTTGGACTCATACGCTACAACTACATGAGAGGGAAATTCGCTACAGATGAAGCGATTCGGGTACTCAGCGCCATTAAAGACGACCCTTTGCGTTATAAGAATTATCCTGAGGTAGATTACTTTCTGTTGGAAATCTATGAGAAAAATGCCCCGGAAAAAGTCGACCCTCTTCTCAATGATATCCTTATGGACAGTTTGAACATCTACGATAAGTGGATCGAAGAACTAGCGAAACAAAAAGCAAATCTGTAGAAGGATCGAGGTAACATGAATAGAACACCTGTTGTTGCTGGAAATTGGAAAATGAACAAGACTGTCTCGGAAGCGAGAAAAATCGTTGAAGAGATGCTGATGGAATTGAATGGCATTGGCAACGTGGAGAAGGTGATCTGCCCCCCCTTTCCGGCCCTCATGGCGGTTTCCGCGTTGTTAGCGGGATCCAGCATTGGGCTCGGCGCTCAGGATCTCTATTGGGAAGCCTCGGGTGCGTTCACCGGTGAGGTATCGGCGGCGATGATCAAAGAATTCTGTCGTTATGTGATCATCGGGCATTCGGAACGAAGAACCTACTTTGGTGAAACCAACGAGACGGTCAACAGGAAATTAAGAGCCGCTGTTTCCATGAATTTGGTTCCGATACTTTGTATCGGTGAAACGCTGATCGAAAATGAAGCGGGAAGGACGGAAGAGGTTATTGTCAAACAGGTGAACGAGGGATTGGCGGGCATGTCTGCTGTCGACGTGAAAGACCTGGTAATTGCCTACGAACCTGTCTGGGCAATTGGAACTGGCAGGGCCGCAACGGGGGAGCTGGCCAACCAGGTGGTCAAGGAAATGATCCGCCCGGCCCTGGCCGCCCTTTTCGGAGAGGCAGCCGCGCAGACCACCAGAGTGCAATACGGGGGATCGGTGACAGGAGCCAACGCCGCGGAATTCTTTGTGCAGCCGGACATAGACGGTGCCCTGGTCGGCGGCGCAAGCCTTAAGCCGAATGATTTTATACAAATAACCCGCGCGGCTGCCAGCTGAGGTGTATTTCAATCCTCGCTGCTCTGCCAATCGCGTGCGTTTTTTATGCTACAATCGCAGGCCAAAGGAAACCATGCTCATTGACCCGTTCAACCGCTCCATCACTTACCTGCGCGTGTCTGTAACCGACCGATGTAATTTTCGTTGCATGTACTGCATGCCAGCAGAGGGCGTGACATGGCAACCCCATGATCACATCTTGCAGTATGAAGAAATCGTGAAAATCGTCGAATTTCTGTCAAGAAACGGCGTCAACAAGATCAGGATCACCGGCGGTGAACCCCTTGTCAGAAAAGACCTGCCTGATCTGATCCACCGTATTGGTCAGATCCCTGGGATTACCGATATCAGCCTGACGACGAACGGATCGCTCCTGGCAGACCAGGCAAGAGACCTGCGCGAGGCAGGTTTGCGCAGGGTAAACATCAGTATGGACACACTGAAACCCGCGCTTTACGAGAAGCTGACTCGGAAAGGAAAATTGGAGCAGGTTCTTGAAGGCATCAAGGCCGCCGAAGAAGCGGGTATGAACCCGATCAAGATCAACACGGTGATCATGAACGGTGTTAATTCCGATGAGATCGAAAACCTTGCCCATCTGACCGTTGAACACGATTGGCATGTTCGATTTATCGAGTTGATGCCCATCCTGAACCAATCGTCCTGGGGGGAGGGTTTTCCGCTTCCGGGTGATATGTTCCTGCCAATCAGCCAGGTAAAAGAGCGCCTCGAGAAGCTGGGTTTAAAACCGGCCTGCGGCAGCTCCAACCAGGGACCGGCGGACGAGTACGTTCTGGAAGGCGGGAAAGGAAAAATCGGTTTCATATCCCCTCTCAGCAAATCCTTCTGTGAAAGATGCAACCGTTTGAGACTTACCTCGGACGGGAATTTGAGACCCTGCTTGCTGGATGATCACGAAGTTCCCCTGCGAGACGCGCTCCGCCGGGGAGAGGATATCGCCCCATTGGTCAGGCAGGCTCTGTTGATCAAACCGCGTGAGCATGACGTGGATTTATCCAGCTTTCCGAAGATCCGCTGCATGATGCAGATCGGCGGTTGATCCGGGTCAGCCCGTTCCGAATTGGCGATCCCCGGCATCTCCCAACCCCGGGAGGATGTATCCCTTCTCGTTCAATTTTTCGTCCACGGCAGCCAGGTAGATGGGCAATCCTGGGTGCCTGGATAGGAGAGTCTGTATTCCTTCGGGAGATCCGATGATACCCATGAAGATGATGCTCGAGACCCCCCATTGTTTCAGTATGTCGACAGTCGCGGCAGCAGACCCACCGGTAGCCAGCATGGGATCTAGAATGATGCACACCGAGACAGTCGGTCCAACAGGGAGCTTGTTGTAGTACTGCACGGGCTTCAATGTTCTCTCGTCGCGGAACAAACCGATGTGCCACACCTCTGCGTTTGGTATGAGATCCCACACACCTTCCACCATGCCCAAACCCGCCCGCAGGATTGGGATCAAGCCGATTCTCTCCTTCAGCTGGCAGCAGGTGGCTTCCGCCAGAGGGGTCAGCACTGTTTTGGGTTCGGTGACCAGCTCACTTGTCGCTTCGTAAGTCAGCAGGCTGGCCAACTCCTTGATTAAAGCGCGAAACTTCTTTGGTTCGGTTTCCCGGTCGCGAAGAATGGCTAATTTGTGAGCGACCAGGGGATGAGTGGAAATATGCGGATTTGGCACACAAGGCTCCTGAAGTTTTAGTAGATTATACCCATATTCACACTCATACGGACAAATTTTCTATGATGTATAATACATTTCATGGAAACCGACGAAACCCGCGTGGTGGATCCTGGTCGCAAGCCTGACGACAGGATTGAGCTTTCATTGCGCCCGCGGCGCCTGGCAGAAATTATTGGGCAGATACAGCTTGTAGAGAATTTGCATATTATCATCACAGCGGCGCGTCAGCGGAAAGAGCCGATAGAGCACGTCTTGTTTTATGGACCCCCGGGCCTTGGAAAAACCACACTTTCCCATGTGATCGCCAACGAGATGGAAGTGAACATAAAAGCCACAGCCGGACCTGCCATCGAGCGAGCGGGTGACCTGGCAGCCATCCTGACGAATTTGAAGGCGGGAGACGTATTGTTCATCGACGAGATCCATCGATTGGGGAAGCCCATAGAGGAAATTTTGTACCCTGCCATGGAAGATTGCGCGCTGGATCTGATGATTGGCAAGGGACCTTCAGCACGCGCTCTGCGGCTGAAACTGCCTCCCTTCACGCTGATCGGCGCAACGACCCGGTTGGCGCTGATGAGCGCTCCTCTTCGGGCACGTTTTGGTGCTGTGTTTCGCGTGGATTATTATGATATGAAAGCCATGCAGGAAATTGTCCGGCGTGCGGCGATAATATTAAATGCGCAGGCGGATGAGAGCGGGGTATACGAAATAGCATTGAGAGCGCGCGGGACACCAAGAGTGGCGATACGCCTGTTGAAGCGTGTGCGCGATTTTTCCCAGGTCAAAGCAGATGGCCTGATAAACAAACAGATTGCGGTGGATGCCTTGACCCTGCTGGATGTGGATGATCAAGGATTGGATGAGATTGATCGGAAGGTGATTCGGACGATCATTCAAAAATACAACGGCGGACCTGTCGGGCTTGCCACGATCGCTGCGTCCATCAGCGAAGAACCAGATACGATCATGGAGGTCGTAGAACCTTATCTGATGCAGCTTGGTTTCGTGGAGCGAACTCCCCAGGGCAGGGTCGCCACGATGCTGGCCTATGAGCACATCCATGTACCATATCCAGATGACAAAACAGAAAATCAGCTCTCATTGTTCAGGAACAATCATTCCCCGGACAGTGCTGATAAAAGCTGAACCCAAATTACACGCATGAAAACCAGTGACTTTGATTATCACCTGCCGCAGGAGCGGATCGCACAAACCCCTCTGGAACCCAGGCATTCATCGCGGCTGCTCGTCCTGGACAGAGGAACAGACGAACTTGAGCATACTGTTTTTTGGGAACTGGATAAGTATTTAAATCATAAAGACGTACTGGTGATCAACCGCACCCGAGTGATTCCCGCCAGGTTGTTTGGGAAAAAGACTTCCGGTGGAAGGGTCGAGGTTCTCCTCTTATCAAAAAAGGAGCCCGTGGTATGGGAAGCGCTGATCGGGGGAAAAAAGATGGGCACGGGGCGCGAGATAGTATTTCTGGATGATCTCAGCGGGGTGATCGTTGGAGAAATGGAGGGCTCCAGGCGGTACATACGGTTTTCAAAACCAGTCGAGAAATACCTTCAGCGAATCGGGGAGATGCCCTTACCGCCTTATATCCACACGCGCCTTGAGGACCAGGAGAGGTACCAGACAGTTTATTCAAGAACAAATGGATCAGCTGCCGCCCCGACCGCAGGGCTGCACTTCACTGCAGAGCTGATCGGAAAACTTCAACAAAAAGGGATCGTTTTCGCAGAGATCACGCTGCATGTCGGATTGGATACATTTGCACCTGTTCGCGAGGATGATCCTGGACAGCATCAAATTCACAGTGAATGGTGCGAGCTTGACAGAAAAAACGCGCAGCTCATCAATGCGGCAAAAGAAAACGGGGGCCGCGTTGTCGCAGTGGGCACCACCACTGTCAGGACGTTGGAATCAGCGTTTGCCGCGGAGGACACAACACAGGTCGTTGCCGAGTTTGAAGGATCCACCAGACTCTTCATCCTTCCTGGGTATCAATTCAAAGTTGTGGACGCGATGGTGACAAATTTTCACCTGCCTAGGTCAACGCTTGTGATGCTGGTCAGCGCGTTCGCGGGGAGGGACAGGATCCTCTCAGCTTATCAGGAAGCTATTGATAAGCAGTACAGATTCTTTTCGTTTGGGGATGCGATGCTGATCATATGATCCATGATGATTGGGAATCACTCAACAAAAAACTGCTCAGATGTGACCGGTGTCAGCGTTTGGTGGCATGGCGGGAATTGACCGCCAGCAGGAAGCGCAGAGCATACCTCGATCAAGAATACTGGGGGAAGCCCGTCCCGGGTTTCGGGGATCCCAACGCCCGGATATTGGTCGTGGGGCTGGCCCCGGGAGCGCACGGCTCCAATCGAACCGGGCGCATGTTCACGGGAGACTCCGCGGGGAGTTTCCTGTACAGGGCACTGTACAGAGCCGGTTTTTGTAACAAAGCAGAGTCAAAATCCAGAGAAGACGGGCTCAGGCTGAACGAATTGTTCATCTCAGCTTTGTGCCGATGTGTTCCCCCTGGGAATCGACCCGCGCAGGATGAAATTCAAAACTGCCGGTCCTACCTTCAGTCTGAGGTCAGGTTATTAGAACATCTGGAAGGAATCGTCTGTTTGGGGCGTCTGGCTTTCGACGAGATCAGGACCTGGCCTTTCATATCACCCGGGCAAGAAAAATATCTGAGATTTTCTCATCACAGCTTTTTTGATCTGGAGAATTCATCGCTGTGGGTAGCAGCAGCATACCATCCCAGCCAGCAGAACACGCAGACAGGACGGTTGACTGAGCGAATGTTTGATCAATTCTGGTCAGATGTTCGATCACGGTTGAGGGATACAGTCAGATGATGCTGTCCTTCCCAACGCGGAGATTAATTGATGAACCTGGTAGCCCGAGCTCTTATCAGCGTTCTCAAGGTCATTCAGGAATTTCTCGCTGCTGAATAACCTTTCTAGAATCAACGAAGCGGACACCTGTGCTGAATCTGCTCTATCAAAAACCGCAAGCACTTTCACCCACTGGATGAATTCCGCCAGACGTTCCTTGTTGTACCAGAGAACTTCCTGATAGCGATTGATCCCAAGAAAATTTTGAGTGATTTCATCCTGGAACCATTCCTTGACCATGTGCTGCAGGGGCATTTGTCTGGATCGTTGAAGCCAATACTGCTGTCCGATCAACAGTCGGATTGTCAACAGGTGATTGTTGATTTGGCTCTCATCTTCACCCAACTCCAGGTACAGATTTCGAAGGATCTTCGCGAATCCCCATTCATCGAACCAACTGGCTGATTGCATTTCGGACGGGGAGCCATTCACCAATTCTCCCCAAGCGTGTGTGAACAGCCACCCGATAAGCGTCTCGACCCGTTCTTTGACAAAGAATTTCGACCACTTGTTTGATAAGGCGCGGTACTTCTTGCTTTCTGGATATGGAAATCTTGTCCGGAGTGATCTGACGGATAGTGCCAATTCCAGCTTTGCCAGTAACGATTTTTCTAAAGGAGTGTCGTTCAAGGGGATTGCCAGCAGATGCTCGATTCCTGCGATCATGTTGTGGAATTTCGATTTTGCTTCCTGAAGCAGAGGTTTTGGCAGTAATGGGCTGGAAGGGCTGATGAGATTGCCGAGTAAATAATTTACGAATCCTGCGTTGGCCAGTTCGTGGAACGGTTTTTGAACGGGGGCGAGTACAAGTTCTTTGATGGCATCCTCGATTCGAGGAACACCCTGGCCATCAAGATATTCGGTGATCCTTTGAAAAGAGTGCCATTCATCATCCGCAATCTGCCTGAAATCCGTGAAGACATGCGTTTCATACCCGTTCAAGCGCATGAAAAAGCCTCTCTCGCATATGGATTCGACTGACTGGATGAACTCAAAACCCGTCACACTGTCGCGCATGATGAGGAATGTTGCGGGCTGCCGTGTGAGCTGCAACGAGTCCCACAAACGCTTGCTCACCAATTTATTCCGCTTTGATTTATCCACGTACGCTGCGGATGTGTCAATCCAGCCGCTTGTTGATGGGTAGGAGTTATTGAACATGACAAGGGCTTTTTGTTCATCAACCTGGTTGGTAAAGGCATAAACGTTTTCATTCACGCCATTGTCCGTGGAAAAATCATACAGGCGGAAATTTTCCATGTTGGCAAACAGCGCTCTGCGGTGGAGGATTGGGAACACCTCTTTTTGGTGCCTTTTAATCAAGTCGAGATCCTCTGACTCATCCCACAGGGGTTTGTAGAACTCCATGCCGTATTTTTCGGAATAGCCTTCAACCTGTCCATGCCCGAACATTGGCAGCCCCGGCAGGGTGGACATGAGGATGCAGATCCCAAAGTATTTGTCTCCTTTTCCGAACTGTTCGACAGCGGTTCTTTCATCGGGATTGTTCATGAAATTGACGTAGCGTTTGAGGATCTCGGGCTCAAACTCCAGGGTGTTCTTGATCAATTTGCGATAGCCCGCATTGTTCTCATCACGGAGCATGTTCATGAAGGCGCTGTTGTACACCCTGTGCATTCCCAGCGTTCGGACAAAGTAGCCTTCCATTAACCAGAATGCTTCGGCCAGTAGAAGAGTATCGGGAGCTTCTGCCGCGCAGCGATCAACGACCTCACGCCAAAACTCTGCAGGCATGGCTGCGTCGAACTGCTCTTTCGTCATGCCGTGTTCAGCGCGCGTGGGAATATCCCCTCCCGAGCCGGGTTGCGGGAACCAAAGGCGTTGATAATGTTTTTTTGTCAGTGTCATGGCGGCATCGAAGCGAATGATGGGAAATTTCCGTGCCACTTCCAGAATTGTTTGAATCACCTGCTCCCGAACGGTTGGATTGAGGTAGTCCAGCTGGGCTGTGTCGTTCCAGGGCATACTCGTGCCATCATTACCATGGTATATGTACCGGGTATCACCGCTCGAATGGTCTACGCGTTTGAATTCCACTGCGGCGTCCGTGTGATCATAATAATGATCTTCAAGATAAATTCCGATATCTGGATTTTTGGACAGATTCTGGCCATGAAATGTATGGGAAGGATAGGGATTGTAGGGCAATTGAAGGAACCATTCTGGATGATTCATGACCCAATCCGAATCAATCCCCATGTGATTCGGAACCATGTCTGACGCTAAGCGAATGCCGTGATTCCAGGCGCGCTCTTTTAGATTTTCGTACGCTGGATGTCCACCCAGTTTTTCAGCAATCTGGTAGGCATCCAGGGAATACGCGGAGGAGATGGCATCTGGATTACCGCAGAGCTGTTTTATTTTCGCGGAAGCCTGGCTGCGCTCCCATAAACCTATCAGCCAAAGGCCCGTGAATCCCCGGTTTGCCAGTGTGTCGAGTTCCTCGTCAGGGATCTGATTGAGAGTAATGATTTCCCTTTGGTATTTCTTGGACAATTGATTGAGCCACACGAACGCGTTTTTCGCGATCATGACCAGCCGGGGCATCCAATCCCGGTCCGGTGAGAATTTTTCTGATTCTGCGTCAAAATAACCCGCTCCTCGCGTGGGAATGGCAATCGTTCCAGCACCGAGCGCGGCTCCGCTCCAGGCTGTTTTTTCTTCTTCCTTTAACATGTCCAGGCTTCCGAGCAGTCGATACAGGAAACTGCCTAAAAGGTCTCCCCAATGCGATCGGATGTACTCCAGCTGACCTGATAAGGAATGCGGCACGTTTACCGCTGGTGAGCGCAAAAAGGTCATGAGATCCTGGTGCTGGGAACCAAAAGCGGGTTGAGATTCGAAGAATTTCCGAACCAACATCACGCCCCTGTGATAGTTTTTGTCATTCTGCAAAGCATGATCAGATAGCAATTCCGCAAACTGATGCGCGGCGGGATTCTGGTTGGTAATCCACAGCAGGATCAGTTCCTCTAGAAGTAAATACTTGTTGCTGATTCCTTTTGTCTTGCCATTGAGGTACTCATTGGCGGAGAGTTCTTTGCGAAAGACTGCAGTGGGGGGAAATTCATGTATAAAAGTGGATAACAGCTGTTCAAAGCCTTTTTTTCCAAGGTCCTGCTCAATCAGCTTGGCTGCATTCGCCATGGCATTCTTATCCATTCGCTCTTTGTAGACTTGGATCATAAAATGAAGTATTTCATCGATTAATCCCAGGGCGTTGATCTGGCCTGCCTTGATCGCGTTTTCTGGATAGTTGAGAAGATCGCGTCTTTGGTTGATTTTCTGCGCGAATAAGCGCGCGGAGTGGAAATTGGCAAAAATCACATTGCCATCAAATGAGAAGATCGATTGATCAAACGCATACTTTTCGCGGGAATGACGTGAGATGTGAAATTCGAACATAAAAAGGGCGCCTCTGTTACGCTGAAGTAATTATACAGATAAACCGATTGGATTAAGAAGAAAGCGCTTACACCAATTCAGGTAAGGCCAGGCAGTCTGTTGAATTGTTGTAGGTGACGCCATCAACCAACAGTCCTTCTTTTACCAAAGGTAATACGCTTCGATCCACCATCTCAGGCAGCCATTGAAACAGGCGGGACAGGTCATGACGGCTTGCGCAGCCCACTGAAAGCATGTAGCGGAGGATCAAGCTTTTTCTTGCCGAACTTTCTGAGATGTTCTGCGCTTGCGCCGGCAGATCGGGAAAGTGTCGGTGGGTCAGGTCGTAGATATACGAGTAATTCCAGGCACCCGCTTCCGCCACACCGATGGGCATGATCTTCATTTCCGACTGCAGCAAATCGATATTCTTATTAAATAAATAATCAGCGGATCGTTGACTCAAGTGAGAAAGTTTGCGCAGGTTGATCGTGTTGAGCGGCCCTTCCCTGAGAAGTGTCTCAAAGATTAGTTTCGATTCCAGGGATAACTTTCCCGCCTTGTATTGCTCCCGATAATCCTCTTCCGGATCGCCATAATTGGGGCTTAAGGCGTAAAAAGAGGGTGCCATGTCCAAGGATATGAATGTTGCCTTTCGGCGCAGCACCTTACCGTAATACCAGATGCGTTTATCAAGCGCATCATCCTTCCAGCCCCAGGTACGATGTCCCGGGTTGTCGTGCTCATTGGCCACCGGGACATCACCGGCATGAGCAGTCCAGAGGCTGGGCAGGTTGAATCCCTGGACAGGCCAAAAAAAGATGAACCCGCGCTCATTGACAAACCGCAAGGCGTCCGCGGCGTGCTTCACACGCCGTCGCGGGTCAAGGCGGAATGTGGTGGACCGGTACGCGATCAGTTTTTGTGAATGGATGGACTTGTCTGGCATCAAATTGATTTGAGAATATGGGTAACGATATTCGATCCGCTGCCGCCAATGTTCTGCGTCATGCCGATCCGAGCACCTGGTATCTGCGCCTTTCCGGCGGTGCCTCTAAGCTGCTGCACGCATTCGACGATCTGGTACATGCCGGTAGCTCCGACCGGGTGCCCGCGCGCTTTTAATCCTCCCAGAGTGGCGATTGGGATCTTTCCCGAGGGTAGTATTTCCCCATCCAGGGCCAGCTGAACACCTTTACCGGCTTCCGCGAAACCACAGGCTTCAAGTGAAAGGGCGGACATGATCGAAAACGCGTCATGCAGCTCAAAAAAATCGATGTCCTGCGGTCCTACCCTGGCCTGTTGATATGCCTGCAGCGTGGATCGTTGGATTGCCGATAGCCAGGTCGCGTTTTCTCTGTCGTGAATGGCGAGAGTATCCGTTGCGGCTGAAGAAGCACTGACTTTGATCCTTGTCGCTCCAGCGTTGTTTCTGAGGCGTTCCATCGGCACCAAAACGGCTGCTGCCGCGCCGTCTCCCATCGGGGAGGCGTCCATGAGGTTGATGGGGTCGCAGATCATTGCCGCTTTTTCATAGGCAGCTTTTGTGATCGGTGCCTGAAAGCGGGCAAACGGATTGTGCGCGGCGTTCGCATGGGCATTGAGTGAAAAAGCCGCGAAATCATTCTTATGCCAGCCATACTCGTGCATGTAACGCCGCATGATGAGTGCGTTTAACGCGACAAAGGACAAACCTTGATCGACTTCCCAATCCGCATCCGCAGCGGTGGCCAGCGAAGCGGTGATCTCATCACCTGGCGAGTCTGTCATTTTTTCAACCCCGACCACCAGAGCAATTTCCAGACTTCCGGAAGCCACCGCCATTACTCCAGACCGAAAAGCCGCCGCTCCGGAGCTGCAGGCCGCTTCGACCTTCATGCTTTCAGAAAAACGATTCCCTATCCAGTCTGCAATATAAGGGCCGAGATGCTGCTGATGATTTGCCGATCCGGACATCATGTTTCCTACATAGACCGCATCGGCTTTCTCCAACCCAGCGTCATGCAGCGCAGAGAGGGAAGCTTCTCCTGCCAGGACGCGGAGAGAATCGTCCCAGCGTTCCTCGACTTTCACCTGACCGATCCCCAATACTGCCACTTCCCGCATTCGACACCTCTCTGTCTGATATAGTCCCAATTTTAGTGAACAACGCTGTCAGGAACTATCAAATCTCGCTCCCGTCAGACCTAGTATAATACTAGCGGTCCCAAGTGATGCCTGATGAAAAATTGGCGCGTTATTCAGCTCATTCTTCCGTTTGTTTTTTTGGTATCATGTCAAACTTCATTTGTTTCTGAAACCCCCACGAACTTGCCACAAGTCATGCCTTCTCAGATCAACGATCAGCCGACAGCTGAAAGCCATACATCCGAGATCCTTCTGTATATCGAGCCTGATCTGCCGAAGGAAATTTTCATCCCAACTGGTGGGGATACGGCGATCAGCACTACGGACAACAAAAGTGACGCCACCCTCGTTCTTCAGACCACACCGGCTGATGAAGCAGAGTGTCACTGGTTCTATGTCATCGTAGCCCCGTTTAAAACCATTGTTGACGACGTGGAATACAGTGCATTTCTTCGGGTGTGGGCCGGTGATGCATCGGAGACGATCATCAGGTACCCCCTTCTTGTTTCCCACAACACGAAAGCCGCCCTTTCCAGAATCCTGGGAGAACCTTCACCCGACACGGTCCAGGTGGTCGATGAAAGCGACCTGTTGGAACCTCAGCCTGGGAAAGAGAATTGGGCAGTTGTGCCGTTTGATCTTCTTCAACCGACATGGAAAGTCATATCAGTGGATGGTCTCAATCCCCTGGATAAACAAGTCAGCCACGAGTCATACCCGCTCGTCCTTTCCATGGGTTTCACTGGCGATCCTGAGGCCAAAACCAGGATGATTCAAATGGAAGCATCAGGTTTGATCTCCATGCGAAAAAGCAACCGGATATTGGAGGAACTTGCTACGGTTATCCTGACCGGAACAACCGCGCTGACAAGAGACACCGCGGCATTAATGGACGAGAAAGGCTCCACGTACCCTTCAGAGGATATTTTGGAATGGTTGCAAAGCGCGGATATTCTGCACATCAGTCACGAGATCTCCTTTATGCCCGATTGTGATCTAGCGGATCGGCTGAAGTTCTGCTCAAAAACAGGGTACCTGGAACTCCTTGAACACATCGGAACCAATGTGATCGAGCTTACGGGCAACCACCTGTTGGATTTTGGAGAAGCACCTTTTTTGTACACATTGGATCTTTATGATGATTTGGGTATCCGTACGTATGGAGGGGGAAGTGATTTACTTGACGCAAGAACGCCTGTCCTTTTTGAAGTGAACAACAATAAAATTGCCTTTGTCGGATGCAATGCTGCAGGTCCTGAAAGCGTGTGGGCCACTGGGGAAAAAGGCGGTGCCAATCCGTGCGATCGCGCATGGCTCGCGGAGGTGATCCCGGATCTTCAGGGGCAGGGGTACAATGTGATCGTGACCTTACAGGATTTGGAAACCTGTGAGGTGATCCCGCCTGCCTCTCAGAAAGGCAATTTTGTGTTCGCAGCGCAGGCTGGGGCGGTGATCGTGAGCGGCAGCCAGTCGCACTGCCCTCAATCCATGGAGTTTATCGGGAATGGTTACGTGCATTACGGACTCGGGAACCTGTTTTTTGACCAGACGGATTCATGGCAAAGCCAGGAGTTCATCGACCGCTATTCATTCTACAAGGGGGTTCTGATCAGCATTGATCTTCTCAGCGCAAAACTGGAAGAGGGAGGTAAACCCCGCCCGATGACCGAAGAGGAGCGTGAGAATTTCCTGTACAGGATATTCTTTTCAGAACCATGAAACCAATGCGTAGACTCATTGCCTGCCTGTTCGCCCTCGTTGGTGCAAGTGCGTGCGTGAGTATCAAGCCAATTGATATTCCCACGCTCACGCCCTTTGTTCCCGATCAGGAGTCACTTCCCACCCCGGCTGGACTGGACAGGAACATCAGTGCGTACATTGACCCGATGATCCCCACTCAACTAGGTGAATCGATCAGTCTACCCGCCAGGATCAAACAGGCTGATAATCCTGAAGAAGCAGAAATTACCTTTTCCGTATCAGGGCAGGGGGATGTTTGGTGGTTATTTGTTGTCGTGGCTCGCTTTCCTACTGTTCGTGATTCGATCGCATTCGAGGATTTGAAAGGACTGTGGGAGGGCAGCGTCTCTTCGGTGGGCGAGATCGCAACGATCCTTGTCAGCCAGAAGACCCAGCACCTGGTCGAAAACATACTTGGTGCACATGACCCAGGAACGGTGCAGGTGATGCAGGTGGGATTATTGGAACGAGCGTGGTCTGAAGAGGGGACCATCGCGATTATCCCATTCGAGGAGCTGGACTATCGTTGGAAGGTGTTGAGCCTGGATGGTAAATCTCCGCTGTACAAAGACCTCGATCTGGATTCTTATCCGCTTGTCATCCGTCTTGGCTGGGTCGGCGCTCAAGAGGATCTGACGATGCTCATCGATGATACGGATTATCGCATCCAAGACAACAACTGGGATACAGGGAAAATGACAACCCTCATGCTTACGGGAACCAGCGCTCTTGTTCGGTCTGTGGCGGAGAGGATGGAAACCAAAGGGCTGCTTTACCCGGCAGAGCTGATCCGGGATTGGCTGCTCGAACCGGATTTCACGCACATCAGCAACGAGGTTTCTTTCACACCTGATTGCCCGGAACCAGACCCTTGGCTTGTCAATTTAATGTTCTGCAGCCAACCTGAATACCTTTCCCTATTAGAAGACATCGATGTGGACATCATTGAGTTAACCGGAAATCACCTGGCAGATTACAACTATGAGCCAATATCGTATACGCTGGAGCAGTACCGTCAGCGAGGCTGGTGGTTTTACGGGGGTGGAGCAGATGATTTTCAAGCGCGTCAGCCGCTGCTGATCGATCACAACGGCAACCGCGTGGCCCTGCTGGGTTGCAACACGGCAGGGCCGGAGTGGGTCTGGGCTACGCCTTCCAACCCGGGGGCCGCTCAGTGTGACTTTGACTGGCTGGCTGAAGAGATCAGCAGGTTAAAAAAAGAAGGATACCTGGTATTCCTGACACTGCAGGGGGATGAATCGTACGACATTGTGCCGGTACATTACATGCAGACAAATTTTCATCGAGCAGCGGATATGGGTGCAGATGTCGTGAGTGGAAGTCAGGCGCATTTCCCCCAGGTTTTTCACTTTCTTGAAGGCGCGGTCATCCATTACGGATTGGGTAACCTGTTTTTTGATCAAATGGATTACCCCGTGGTTGGCACGCGCAGAGAATTCCTTGATCGATACGTGATCTATGAAGGGAAACTGATCAGTGTTGAAATCAAAACAGCCATGCTGGAGGACTGGGCGCAGCCGCGACCGATGTCGGAAGCTGAAAGAACAGAATTTTTAACAGAAATTTTCACCTCAAGTATCTGGCAATGAGCAGGCAGGATATAATTTATCAGAGGAAACCATGAAAATATATGACATTTCACTGACGATCACTCCGAAAATCCCGGTATGGCCGGGGGACATCCAGGTCCAGCTGGAGAGGGTGAAAAAAATCGAGGATGGAGCCACAGATAATTTATCTCGGATGACTTTGGGAGTGCATACGGGTACGCACATGGACGCACCGTACCATTTCGTGGCGGACGGGAAAAAGATCGATGAACTGCCCCTGGATCAATTCGTCGGCAAAGCCCAGGTTGTGCGCATCCCGGACCAGGTCGATCTCGTCACGAAGGATGAATTGAAGAAGGCAGCCCTTGATCCGGGCGTCAAACGGATCCTCCTTCGCACCAGGAACTCGCAGTACTGGTCGGGCCATGAAAAGAAGTTCCAGCGTGATTTTGTCGCCATCAGCGAAGACGGGGCAAAGTACCTTGCCGATCTCGGGTACATTTTCGTTGGTGTTGATTACCTTTCCGTAGGTCCCTTCGACAATTCCAAACCCACTCATGACGTCTTGCTGCAGGCAGGCATGGCGTTGCTGGAAGGGGCTGACCTGTCCAAAGTGCCAGCGGGTGTGTACATGATGTATGCGCTGCCTTTGAAACTGGGTGCTACCGAAGGCGCTCCAACCCGTGCGATCCTGGTTGAGGAATAAGAGGTATCCATGTTCGATCTTCCGGATGAACAAATTCTGCCGCTTGCCCTGGAACACAATATCTGGACCTGGGCGGCACAAAAAAAGGTAAAACCAATCCCCGTCAAGAAAGCCGAGGGGGTGTACTTCTGGGATGTGGACGGCAAACGTTACCTTGATTTCAATTCCATGGTTATGTGCGTGAACATCGGGCACGGAAACAGGCACGTCATCGACACCATGGTTGCTCAGGCAAACGAGCTGCCGTTCGCGGGACCTGGAATGGCGACCAAGCCTCGCGCGTTGCTCGGGAAAAAACTGTCCGAAATCGTTCCGCAAGGGCTGACGAAATATCTGTACACGCTGGGCGGCGCCGACGCGAACGAGAACGCCATCAAGTTTGCCCGCGCCTACACCGGGAAGCATAAGATATTGACCCGCTACCGCTCTTATCACGGGGCCACGTTTGGCGCGATGGCCTTGACGGGCGACCCCCGCAGACATTTTTGGGAACCGGCGACCATGCCCGGTGTGGTTCATTTCCTTGACCCTTACAGGTACCGCTCGACCTTCCACCAGGGAAAAGCTGAAGTGAGTGACGAGGAATTCTGTAATGACTACCTGAGGCATTTGGAGGAGATCATTCTGTATGAAGGACCTCAAACAATCGCGGGAATCCTTATGGAAGGGGTCACAGGGACAAACGGCATCATCATCCCGCCTGAAGGGTACATGCAGGGGGTGCGTGCTCTGTGCGACAAGTACCACATCCTGATGATTGTCGATGAGGTCATGAGTGGTTTTGGCAGAACGGGGAGATGGTTCTCCGTGGATCATTGGAACGTGGTCCCGGATATCATGACGATGGCAAAGGGATTGACCTCGGGATACGCACCGCTGGGCGCGGTTGCGATGAAGCCGGAAATCGCAGCGACGTTTGATGAGAGAGTTTTTGAGGGCGGGCTGACATACAATGGCCACCCCATCTCTCTGGCTGCGGCAATTGGCGTGATCGAATTCATGCAAAGCACCCGCCTGGTACAAAAAGCGGAAGAAACAGGAAAATTGATGGCAGATATCCTGGCCGAGATGAAATCACGCCACGCTTCCATTGGCGACGCCCGTTCCATTGGGTTGTTCGGCGTGCTGGAGCTGGTCAAAGACAGAACCACCAAGGAACCTCTCGCTCCCTTTGGTGGTTCGAGCGCCGTTATGAACGAATTTAAAACAACGCTGATGGACCAAGGTTTGTTCGTCTACACGCACTGGCACACTGTGTTGTTGATCCCGCCATTGATCATCACACCGGAGCAGCTTTCGGATGGTTTCGCGATCATCGACAAGGGGCTGGAAATCACCGATCGGGCCGCAAAGCGGTGAGCGGATTTTCAGGATTTCACGCATGGTATTCCGATACAGTGAGGAGATTGCATGGATTTCAAATTGAATCCCATTTCGACTGAGCATAAAGCGAAAAAGGATATTCAGACCAAACTGCTCATTTTGGGGTCAGGCCCTGCCGGGTTGGCGGCAGCATTGTACGCAGCCCGGGCAGAGCTTGCACCCATCGTTCTGGCGGGCAACGAACTGGGCGGGCAGGCGGCTTTAACGTACACGATCGAAAATTACCCTGGCTTTCCTGATGGCATTGGGGGTATGGCGCTGGGCGAAGCGTTTCAGAAGCAGGCGGAGAAATTCGGCGCGAAAGTTATCCTGGAAGCAGCAAAAAAAGTTGACCTGTCCCGCAGACCATTCCTGATCGAGACATCGTCCGGTCGATTTATGGCTGTATCATTGATTGTTGCGACTGGAGCCAACCCGAACCACCTGAACATCCCTGGTGAGAAAGAGTTCACTGGCAAAGGAGTATCCTACTGCGCAACCTGCGATGGCTGGTTCTACCGCGAGAAGGATGTGATCGTTGTGGGTGGAGGCGATAGTGCGCTGGAGGAAGCGAATTTTCTCACCCGATACGCGAGGTCTATCAGGATCATTCATCGCCGGGCTGAACTTCGAGCCGGGCAGATTCTGCAGCGTAGAGCAAGTTCAAATCCAAAAATCACTTTTATTTGGGATAGTGTTGTCTCGGAGATATCAGGTGAAGAGAACGTGCGCAGTGCGTTGATTAAAAACGTGAAAACAGGGACCGTGTCAAAGATCGACACGGATGGAGTCTTCATTTTCATTGGGCACAAGCCGAACGTTGAGCTTGTTGCAGGACAGCTGGCTCTCGACGAAAAAGGATACATAAAAACTGATCACCTGCAGCGGACGAATATCGAGGGAGTGTTCGCGGCAGGTGAGGTGGCTGACTCACATTTCAGGCAGGTGGTCACTTCTGCAGGAATGGGGGCAGCCGCTGCCATACAGGCGGGCAGGTATCTTGAATCCTTGGGATAAAAAACTGGCCGGATCATTCCGGCCAGTTTTTCTTCATGGGGTCAGTGTCGATGCTGCGGCCGCTCCGGACCAGACAAACACCCTGGGGGTACTGACGACTCCTGCGCTTTCCCAGATGGGATTCCCCTGGGAATTGGTTCCTGTTTGGCGGACGGGTTGAACAGTCCAGCGGATCGCATGGGGTGTTGTGCCTGTCGGTCGGAAGGAGGCTGTCACGTTGTAACTTGTCTCTGTGACGTATACGACCATTTTTTTACTGCCACCTTCTGTGATGTCCTCGACGGAAACGGCGTATGCTTCGTTTTGTCTCAGCGTCCCGACAGCTGCCCATTGCAGGGTGACGCTGTCATCGGCGGCCGTGAAAGGCGCGCCATCCACCGGAAGCAGAAGATTCGGCGCTGGATAAGGCGGAGGTGTTGTGGGTGTAGGTGTGGGACCTGGCGTTGGCAGACGGGCGCACAGCGGAATGATCAACGTCATGTCTTCGTAAACAGTATCTGAAGGTAAACCATTCCATTCCCGGATCGCCATGGAATCGACATTGTAGGCTTTGGCGATCCCTCCCAGAGTGTCCCCGGGCTGGACTTTATAATAATCTTTTGGACAGGCTGCTTCTGTTGCCTGGGACGAACCCAGGGTGACAGTGGGCTGCGGTTTTGGTGTGGCTGTCGGCCACGGTATCAGTAAAGTGGTACCGACGATCAGAGTTCCGCAATCAGAAGGAAGACCATTGAGATCGGCGATGCTCTTGACGGACACGTCGTAAATCGCGGCAATGTAGCCGCAGGTGTCCTGCTCTACGATCGTGTACGAGCGGGGTGGCTGCAGGGTCAGCGTTGGTTCAGGCGTGGAAGTAGCCACTTCTGTCGCGGTCGCTGTGATGGTGGGAGTGGTTGTCGCCGTCATGGTCGGAGTAGGTTCGGCGACCTTTCCGCTGCTTTGCAGCAGGATGTAAGTCAATCCAGCACCGATGGCCAGTACGACAAGGAAAAGTCCAATCGCGACTGGTAAGTTCAACGTCAGTTCAGGCAGGCGAGGTGTTTTGACTGCCTTTTCAGACTTTGATCCGAAAGCGGACAGGACGCGTCCGCAAACGGTGCAACGGGTGGCGTTGCCAGAAATTTTGGCGCCACATGTAGGACAAAGGGTTTGTTTAGTTTCGTTATCCATAGTTAACAATGCCGGGATACTACCCGGTCGCAGAAATTATACCATTACCCACAGTTGTCAAAACGCAAGACTTTATGATATGCTCTTTTTCAATGCGGAAAATTGGTATCTATGTTCATATTCCTTTCTGTTTGCGCCGCTGCGCTTACTGCGATTTTGTCACGTACGCGGGTTGCTCTGAGCTGATCCCTGAATATATCAAGTGCGTCGGTGATGAAATTGAGTCGTATGCTGGGAATGCGGCGAACTTCACGATTCGGTCCATTTATTTTGGGGGAGGAACACCATCACTTCTTTCCAGCGGGCAGGTGCGGCAGATCATGCAAAAAATCCAAGAGGTGTTTCCTTTAAATGATCGTATAGAGGTGACACTTGAGGCTAATCCGGGGACCGAAATCGGAAGAAACATCAGGGGTTATCTCGATGCGGGCATTAACCGGATCAGTTTGGGCGCTCAGTCAACAAGCAATGCCGAATTACGGGTGCTGGGGAGGATCCATACCCACGAAGAAACATGCCGCACCGTTCAACAGCTGCGGGACGCGGGGTGCTGGAATATCAACCTGGATCTGATATACGGAGTACCTGGTCAGACGGTGAGATCATGGAGCCGCGGCTTGCAGAGCATGCATGAATTGACGCCGGAGCATTTTTCGTTGTACTGCCTGACGCTTGAACCCGCGGTTTGGTTGGGTCGACAGGTCAAAGCCGGCCGGATCAGCCTACCTACCGATGAAGAGACCGCGGAGATGTATGCCCTGGCCATGAAGTATCTTGGTCGGCAGGGTTACGAGCAGTATGAAATATCCAACTGGGCAAAACGAAATGCTGACATCGACTTTCGGAGCACGCACAACCTTCAATACTGGCGTGCAGGTGAATATATCGGGATCGGTGCTGGTGCGCATGGTTATCATGATGGGTACCGCTATGAGAATGTTCGCAGGATACAGACCTACATTGAACGTCTTCGGGATCGGAAACGCAGCAATCAGCCGGCGAGATTATCAAGAACAATAATCTCAATATGGGAAGCAATGCAGGAGTACATGATGCTGGGATTGCGCCTTACAGGTGAAGGGGTCAACCAGGCTGATTTCAAGGAAAGGTTCGGCATTGACATGTTCGATAGCTTTTCCAGGCAGATTCAAAAACTGACCAGGATGGGTATTGTGGAGATTTCTTCCAATGGCGATCGGGTCAGGTTAACAAAGGCAGGCCGGCAGATTGGCAATGTGGCTTTTCGGGAATTTGTGGGAATTTCCGAAAAACACAGGACGGATCTCAATAAATAATGACGCGCGTACCGTAGCCGGTCTTTTCAATCTTATCCCCCAGATTTTCAGGCATGGTCCAGCGGAAGATCCAGCGGGCTTCTTCCGTCCTCATGTTGATGCAGCCGTGGCTCATTCGAACACCAAAGTTATCATGCCAGTATGTGCCGTGAAACGCGACGCCATATGGCGCTGGTACGAAAAATGTCGTCCAGGGCACACCCGGAAGTTCGTAGGCTTCAATATCGCTGGTGACATTTCCATCCCCCATGTGCTTGGATGGCATCTTTGAATAAACATGGAACTCACCGAGCGGGGTGTTTGTTGATATCTGCCCATCGTTCCCCCCGGAATCGTACATACCTGAGGAGATCTTCGTTTGAAGGACAATTTGATCGTATTCGAACGCTGTCAAAGTTTGCGTGTCGATGGATACTTCGATCCGCTTCTGGGCAAAGGGGACCTCTGGACTGATAGGGGCAGTTTCCTGGGGGGTGATGATACGAAAGTGCTCCGCTTTTGCGTAAAATGTGACATTGCGCAGAAGCTGATCCAGCACTTGGTACCAGGGCTCACCATCAGGTCCCTCTATAACATTCGTGATCCAATGCACTGAATCGTAGTACAGGCGGTACGCTTTTTCCCATCCCAGGGTTTTGCGATCCCACCAGGATTGGGTATATGGAACTGTGACTGTAGCCAGGACACCCTCTGCAGGGACTGATCTCAGCGTGGGATTGATCAGATTGTGAACCTTCACAACATGTTTGGCGTGGATATATCCGCCCCATACCCGGTACCATTTTGGATTGTATAGGGGAGGTTGGTCAGATTGAACCTCGTAGTAAAGGTTGACCACCTCATCCCTGAAACGTTGATAAAGAATGACGCTTTCTTCTGACGGTAACTTGTGAACACTAACCTGGGTCGTCGCGATCCTTCCCAGTCCGCTGCTAAACAGGCTGGTTCCGACCGGTAGCTGCGCAGAAACCAGCGAGCTGGCGGTCCCGATCGCTCCCAGCTTCAGGAAATCGCGCCTCGTGAACTGAAGTGACATAGTTGCAAGATTATACATGAAATAAAACCAGAATTCAAACATGGGATATTTATTTCATATCGCGCGCGAAAAAATCTCTCGGATTTCCGTGTGGAAAGTAATAAACCGGCATGATTATTGCAACGAATAGCTCACAATCTTTACAAGGAGAAGCACATGATCCTGGGAATTGATGTCAGCCGATGGCAACCAACAGTCAATTGGGAACTGCTGAAGACAAACGAAGTAGAGTTCACGATTAACAAAGCCACGCAGGGCAACTATCGTGTAGACAATCTGCTCAAAACACATTTCAACAATGCCAAAAAAGCTGGTTTGATAACGGGCTTTTACCACTGGAGTGACCCGCTCATTTCAGCTGAACAGCAGGCGTATTATTGCTTGAACGCGATCAAGGGATACGATTATGATTTTCTCGCCTTGGATGTAGAGCAGCATTGGGCGGATTGGGCTCAGTGGTCAAAGGGCAACATCACCAATTTCCTTTCCCCGCAAAAGATCAGCGACTGCGCGAGGTCAATCATTAAGGTTTGGGAAAGTAAACAGGACAAACCGGTAGTTATCTACACGCGAGCGTCATTTGTGAATAGTTATGCTGCACCGATGCAGGCCTGGCTTCCGCAGTATCCTTTGTGGCTGGCTTACTATCCCTACTCCAGGGGCAGGGTGAACACGTCCTGGGAGACTTTCAAAACCGTTTACAAGCCTTCCATCCAGTCCCCTCTTCTGCCCAAAAAGTGCACGGAATGGAAATTCTGGCAGTTCACTGGAGACAAATTCGTGCTCCCAGGCGTGACAACCGCGCTGGATGTGAACTACTTCAATGGGACCCTGAAAGATATGCGGGTCTGGTTGGGCATGGAAAATGCTGAGGTGCCTCCTGTCGACCCTGGCAATTCTTCCTCTACGGGTTCTTCCAGCACAGAAGTTGACCCAAGCCAGACCGGGAACGCACCGCTATCCATCGAGGAGAGACTCAAGCGATTAGAGGAGGCGGCGGTCAAGAACGGCTGGATCCTGTAGATTTTTTATCCCAAGGTAGCACTGTGATCACAGATCAGAAGATTATTCTGATCTGTTTTTTTATTCCTTGGATTATCCTTGACATTTTTCCTTAGTCATTTGATATAATTTTGTGCTGGCATTTTCCCTGACGTGATTCGTCAGGGGTTTTTTCTCAGATGCAGCGCCGTGGAGATAGAAGATGAACAAAACCCTGAAACAAGTACTTCTCTACATTGTTGCTGTTATAAGCCTGTCCGGGATCATCCTGGGGATAATTTTCATGACCAGGGTAAACAAGCTTGGTTTCCAATTGATCCTTCCCTTGACGATAGGTTTTTTTGCTATCCTGCTCGCTTCTCTGTTTATCATCAGAATATTAAGTCAAAAAGTAACCTCGAATAAAATGTTCGAAATTGCGACCGACATACGCAAAGGGGCGAACACTTATCTGCTGAGGCAAATCAAAACCATATTGCTGTTCACCCCTGTCCTGGTGGTGGTGATCCTGGTCCTGATCGGGTGGCAGTCCGGTTGGAAGGCTGGACTCGAAACAGCACTGACCACCTTTATCGGTATCGTTACTTCATTAACAGCGGCATTTGTGGGCATGTCGATCTGTGTCAGGGCGAATTTACGCACTGCTTCCAGCGCCCGAGAGTCAGCAAAACTGCCATTCCGGATTGCCATATTAGGCGGGTCTGTAATGGGGCTGTGCATTACCGGGCTGTCGCTTGTAGTCCTGGCCATTCTGTTCATCATCTTTAAAAAACCGGAACCGCTGATCGGATTTGGTTTCGGAGCTTCGCTGGCGGCATTGTTCGCCCAGGTCGGAGGGGGAATTTTTACCAAATCAGCGGATGTAGGCGCAGATCTGGTGGGGAAAGTGGAACTCAATCTCCCGGAAGATGACCCTCGCAACGCAGCAGTGATCGCTGACCTGGTCGGTGATAATGTCGGTGATTGCGCGGGACGCGGTGCCGATCTCATGCAGACATTTGCTGACGACATCGTGACAGGCGTGCTGGTTGCGTTGTTCATGATTGGCAAATATCCAAATTTTGGTATCAACGCTGTATATTTTCCCCTGGCTTTAAAAAGCGTCGGTGTGATCGCATCGATCATAGGAATCCTGGTAACGGGAATTTCAAATGCGAAATCCTCATTTACCAAGAGGTTCAATTATGGTCTTTGGGCATCGATCGCGCTGAGCGTTGTCGGCGGACTCCTGGTCGCGAAGTACATCATTAGCAACATGATGATGGGCGTGGCCATTTGTATTGGTGTCCTCATTACGACAGTCGCATCGCTGTCGACCAGCTATTATGCAGGAACAGGGGGACGCCCTGTCAGGAAAATGGCGCAGGCTTCTGAGCGCGGTGCAGCGCTGAATATCATCACTGGCTTGGGGTACGGACTGCAAAGCCCGTTCATTACCATTCTCGTAGTCATATTTGGCATCATCGCGGCGTATAATTTAAATGACGGCATGATGGTCGCTCTGGTTGGGGTCAACATCGGTACGGATCTTCTGATCACGTTCATCATGGCCGCGGACGCGTTTGGACCTATTGTTGATAATGCCTCAGGCATAGCCGCGATGGCGAAGGAAGACATCGAAGTGGTGGAATCGCTTTCCTCGCTTGATTCAGTCGGCAATACAATGAAAGCAGTAACCAAAGCATACTCGATGGTATCGGGGACTGTCACCGCTTTTGTAATATTTGCCACTTATTTCACAGTGACAAACATTGGCGTGATTGAGATCCAAAGCCCGTTCGCGTTGGGTTTCCTCTTCATCGGGATTTCTCTGCCTTATTTGATTTCCTCAATGACCATCCAATCGACCGCCCGGGGTGCGTTGAAAATGGTAGACGAGATCAGACGTCAATTCGATGCCAACCCGCTGATCATGGAGGGCAGGGTCAAGCCGGATTACGCGAAGTGCGTGGATATTTCGACCACCAACGCTCTCAAAGAGATGATCCTTCCAGGCTTGCTGAGCATCCTTGCGCCTGTGATCGTTGGTTTTGGCATTGGCCGGGCCAATGGGCCTGTCGCTCTTGGCGCGTTGATGATCGGTGCCGTGGCATCATCAGCGCTGCTGGGACCCTTCTTCAACAATCTCGGAACTGCTTTTGACAATGCCAAGAAACTGGTCGAAGAAACACGCGGCGCGAAGGGAACTTTTCAACACGCCGCTGCTGTGGTTGGCGACACGGTCGGAGATCCGCTCAAAGACGTGGCAGGGCCATCGATATTGATTTTCATGAAACTGCTCGGTATGACAGCGCTTCTTATCGCGCCGATATTAATTAAATGATCATCCTGGGAAGCATCGCAGCAGAAACTCTTTGCTCATGCAGGTCATTCTAACTTGGTTTATGCCTGGTTGAAGATGGCAGGCGCGGATGCGCGCGCATAAAATTTCCGATACGATGTAACTTCGCTTACCGCCGTTTCAAAGTCAGCGCGAGCACCGTCCAGGTCTCTGGCGTTATCCGGCAGGAGACCTTTCTCAATCAATGCGGATAAATGACGGGCGGGGATTTTTCTCAAGGCGGTGAGCAGCTCCAATCCGCGGACGACGGCCGTCTCGGTTGTCGCCAATTTTGCGGCGGATCGTGTGAAAAAGTCATTGAAGTCATCGTGGGCCAGGGAGTATTTCACGATGGACAGGATCGCGGACAACAGCTGCTCTGGCGTACCAGGCAGTGGGATCCTGCCCCCGATATATATTGTTTCAGGTTCACATGCCTTCCTGATCTGCTGCACCAGCGCATCGGACGGGGGAATTGTCCAGATGACGAGATGTTTGCATTTGATTACCTGGGTCCGGTTGCGTGAATGAGGATGCTCTCGTTGAAGACCCTCCTCCCATACCAGCGTGTCGTCAGGATCGGGGACTGTCAACAGGATACTTTCGATACTGGTATGCTGGCGAACATCAATGATGTTTAGCGGTGTCTCCCTTAAATCGACCACTGGCCTGGGTGCCACTGGTCGGGCATCGACATAGACGAACTGAAGATCGATATTTCCGCGATAATTCGATTGCCGCATGAGAAAAGCCAGATCGATCAAACCATCCGGTACGGGGGCGGCAGCACCTTGCCAGCGAAGTATCTTAAATTGATTTCCCAGGTTATCTTTGCATATCAAGATGGCATGCTCTTTGGCCTTCCCGATAAGCACTTTTTCCTGGAACACCACATCCCGGGCGGCGAAGACCGGTGCAGGATTCCCAGGTCCGAAAGGAGACAATTTTTCAAGAAAAAGCGCGTCTTCCAGCGACACGGATGAAAGATCGAGGAATGAACTGATGAATAATTCACGAGCATCCTGGATATGCGGAAGGCTGGGCATGCGACGAGACAGGGTGTTCCTGAATTCCATAAGTCTTTCCGCGGGTAGCGACAATCCGGCGGCCATGGCATGCCCGCCGTAACTGATGAGAAGATGGCTTACCTCATCGAGCAGTCCCTTGATATGAACACCTTCAATCGATCGGGCTGACCCCCTGGCTGTTCCATCCTGCGCCAGGTTGAGCAATATCGCCGGTCTCCCCGTTGCTTCCACGACGTGAGAGGCGGCAACGCCAAGCACGCTGGCTGGCCACTCGGGATGAGCGAGAACAAGTATGGGATCCTGCTCAAAGGATGCCAGCTGCTCAGCCTGCCTGATGGCAGAGTCAAAAACCTGGCTGCTTAACAGCTTTCTCTGCTCATTCAGCGCTTCCATTTTTTTGACCTGCGCTGTGATTTCCAATCCGTCTTCAGAAGTGAAGAACCTGACCATCGGGTTGGCGTCATCCAGCCTGCCGACCGCGTTCAACCTGGGTGCCAGGTTAAAACTGATATGCTCTTCTGAAAGGTTGGCGGGATCAAGATCAGCGTGTTGAAGGAGTATTTGGATGCCAAGGCGTGAGGTGCTTCTCAACGACTGGATCCCCATGTGGGTGAAAAAACGCGTGTCAAGCCGCATATCAGCCAGGTCTGCCACCAAACCCAATGCCACCAGGTCAAGGAACTGTGTTGCGTCCAAGGTAGATGAACTCTGGCGCATCATGGCGTCGATCAATTCGTAAGCAACACCCGCACCGGAAAGAGACGCGGCAGGATGGTTTTCCGGGAGAAGGTGTGGATTGAGAATCGCGTAAGCCTCTGGAAGCGTAACCGGCAGCTCATGGTGGTCAGTGATAAGGGTATCAACTCCCTGGTCTCTGGCCAAGCGGATCGGTTCAACAGCGGTGATTCCAGTGTCGCAGGTGAGCAGCAGACGGACTCCACCAGAAAGAAAATCCTGGAGAGCAGGGATGGAAACCCCGTGTGATTCGCTGGCGCGGATCGGGATGTGGTACTGAACATTGGCACCTAGCTGCCGCAAACCAGAATACAGGATTGTTGTAGAAGTCTGGCCATCGACATCAAAATCCCCCCAGATTCCTATCGTTTCGTTTCGCCCGATTGCCTGATTGATCCGCTCAACCGTTTTCTGCATGTCCGGAAAGTCATGGGGAGATGCTGGTGAATACGCGGCAAGATCCAGAAAGGATGCAAACTGCTCTGGTGATGAGAATCCTTTTTCAAGCAGACAGGCAGCCAGCAAGGGGCTGCCATACGCAGCCTTGACCAGATTTTCAGATAACCTGATCTTGGGCGGCTCAATCCACTTGTATAGCTTGTGATTCAGAGCGTTATTTCTCCTATTTGGTCAATATCCAGAGAGTCTGTCTCAGGCGTGAACTCGTCGTCCTCGAGTTCATCCAGATTTCCAGCTTTCATCCCTCTATCACACAGGGAACGGTAATTGCAAAATTTGCACTTTGCTGTGTCCAACGTCATTTCGAAATCTTGTTCAGTAAGCGTTTGGATCCGCTCGACGAGGTTCGAGAGATATTTTTCATCTTGCTCGAACTTTTCTTTTGAGTACATGACCGCGAACGGCGTTTCCGGAAAATTCACGAACCAATATTTCATGACCAGATGATCGGGATCGATCCGTGTTGATGCGGAAAGATGGCGAAGTTTTGAGAGGAGAAAAGGATACAAAATAGTCTGAAGCCTGCCTTCAATCTTGTCCCGTTTTGGAATGCGGTCAGCCGTTTTCCAATCGATGATGATGTTTTCCTGATCATTCCTGATGATGAGGTCATACCGGGCCACGCATCGATACGCTCCAAGCCGGATGGAGAGCATGTGCTCAACCCAGTATTCGCTGGATGGTAAATGTGGTTGGAACTGGACAAAGCGCTTCCACCAGGACTCGAGAATCGGATCATCGATTTGAGCAGCGATTTGTTCAGCCGGAATGCCGTTGAGATGCTGTTGAACGCAGCGATGAAAACTCGCCCCCAGCAGCATGCGCTTTTCCTGCTCCAGTACTGGTTCTGTGAGCGGAGCTGGCCAAAGGATTTTCTCAACGTAGCGTAGCTGGAACCTGCGCGGGCAGTCCACAAAATCCTGCAATGAGTGCTGGCTGAAAATGAAGTCATCCGGTAAAGGCATCTAAGTCATCCTTTTGTTGATCAGGGCGCGTACTGGCACGGCCATTTTACACTCTCTGCGACGGCCAGTGTTCCAAGTGATGATCAATTCTCTGCGCGCGCGCGTTATGCCGACGTAAAGCAGGCGCAGTCGTTCAGCCGCGTAATCCAACCTGGATTGTTGCGTGGCGAATCCTTCCTCGATCATCGTTGCGGCAAAATCTTCGGAAAAGATGCTTTTCAGCTGCAGGAGCATTTCCGCTTCCAGATTCAGCTTTCCGCGCACAAACCACTTTTCGCTGAGAAAAGTATCACCCGGCTGACAGGATGGGAAATCGAAATTATTTACGCTGCATAAATAGACGCGATCCCATTCCAGGCCTTTGGCTTTGTGAATAGTTGAAACGACCACTTTTCCTTTGTAATCATCCGGGTTAAATCCCTGGTCAAGGTCGCTGAAGCCCAGGAATTTCCTTTCATTGGATGCAATTTTCTCCAGCTCTATCACGAAATCGGGCAGGTTCCACTTGGGGTTCGACGCCGCCGCCGCTTCGAGCAGCAGTGCCAGCTTGTGCGCCAAAGCCAGGTCGATCGCGTTCGTGAAGACCCCCTGAGCAATGGTGATGACCAGCTGATCGATGGGCAGCAGGGTGGCTTCTGCCCAACTGCGAACTGACTCAACAAAAGCTGTAACAAGACCCGTGCATTCCGGCGCAAGAGGCTCTCCGGGTGGATCATTGACGCTTCCTGGCTGCGGGTAAAGCAGGTTTTCAATCAACCGCACGTTCTTGAGATAGGCTGCGCAAGCTGCAATGATCGAGCGCTGATCGTTACCTTCCAGGTTAAATTCAAAGCGCTGTTTGAAGGCAGCGGTAAATTTTGTTATCGAAACCGGGTCTGATAGGTATCGAAGTATCGCGGTCAGTACTGAGGCTGTTTTCCTCGTCGCGGAAGTGCTGCGCAGCATTTCGATGTAGGGGAGATTGTTTTCTTTCAGAATTCCCACGATTCTGGCGCCATGGTCATTGCGGGGAACCAGAACGGCCGCAGTCTTGTCCTGATGAAGAGGCAGCCATTTTTGGATATTGGCAACGATACGGCGTAACTCATCTTCAGGATTGGTTTCCTGTTCTTGAATGTAGATGCCCATGGGATTGTCTTCAGGGTTGGGTTGCGGATCGTTGTCGGGTGTGGCGCGGATGTGCGGCGGGGTTAA
>CAZCHK010000002.1:35021-123419 GCA_964498605.1 uncultured Anaerolineaceae bacterium
GGTTTTGTCTGCTGGTTGGGGTGGGGTATGGTGGGGGGGGGGGGCGGGTAGGGGGGGCGGGTTTACGGTGGCCCCACCCCCCACGACGGGGTGTTCATTCTGCACCCAATCAATTAATGCGTTGGCAAAATTAATAATGGTGAGAGTTGATCTTCCTGAATTTGGGAGATCACAATTTCGAACACCTTCTTCGTGTAAAAAAGATCGCAGATATTTGGGGTTTGCGGTCGTGAAGGTTTCGTAAATCGCTTGATTTGCATCCCCCACGCGCACCCAATTTCCCTGATTGCCGGATAAAAGGCGCAAAATCTCTTCCTGCAGTCGGCTGCTGTCCTGGGCTTCATCCTCCAGGATGTAGGGCCAACGGTGCTTCAAACGGCACAGGAAATCTTGATCGGTCCTGAGAGCCTGTAAGGCATAGCGGATCAGATCATCAAAATCCACTGCGCCAAGAAAGTTCAGTGAGCGCTGGTATTCTGTATACGCGTCCAGGCCCATTTGGATAAGAGGCAGGTCTTTGTTGCTGTCGACCAATCTCTTGTCGATGTCCCTGGGAAAAAGTTGCAGGTCTTTTGCTGCCCGGATAAAAATTCCCGCCAGGGTTTTTAGATAATCGAACCATGCTTGGCGCAGCCGATGATTGGATCGCAGGTCCAGATCAGCGCCTGAATAGCTGGTGAGAAACTCCGGGTGAAGGTGCATCCAACTTTGGACAATCCGCTGAATGATCCGTTCCGATTCCTGTTCATCGATGATTAAGAAGCGCTCCGGCAGACCCACCAGATCAGGCCGCTCTTTCACGATGTCATGAGCCAACCCGTGCAGCGTGCGAACGCGGTATCCCATGTTTGGCAGGAGTTTTAGCTCCCTGACGAACTCGGATATGCGGCTTGAAAAATTATCCACCGCGGAATTCACCAAGGTGACAACGAGAACCTCTTGCGTGTCCTGGAGACCTCCCGCTGCGATCAGATCAGCAGCCAGACGGGACAGCGTGAAAGTCTTGCCGCTGCCGGGAACAGCAGCAACACCCATTTTGCCCTGCCGGTAGGCGAGCACTTCAGCTTGTTTTGGGCGTGGTTCAAACACCTGCCAGGTCCTTTGCCGCAAATTTTCGAGTAATGGTGTTCAACGCCTGTAACAAACCGGTTTTGTTTTGGTTCCCCCGCTCGTCAAATTCAATCGAGTAAAAATAGACATGCGCACGGCATCGTTGGAGCAACCCCGCGACCAGTCTGGAAAGAGACTCGCGGCTGACGCGCAGCTCTTCGTCATCCGTCCAGGTTTTATCGCTTTGCCAATTGCGGCTTAATACGTAAGGATGCGTCAATGGTTGAAATGGCCGCTGCCACCAGCCAGGTGACCCGATGTCCAGCCAAAACTGGATTTTTACCGGGCGATTGGCCAGCAGGTAGGTGTAAGCTGGGGCAACCAATACCCCGCGATCGATTTTTTGCCAGGGCTCTTTGTAAAATGCTGAGATCACGCCTGATTCAACCAATTCAATATATTCATAAGCGATCGTTTTTTCCAGCTTTGACTTGTTTGGCTCCATCACCTGGCGGAATTTTTGATATGATTCGATCAGCATGGCCGCGGAGCTGGACGATGTAAAAGACGCGTGAAATCCCATGTCCCTCTGAGATAACAATTCCCCAAACAATCTGCTCCAGAATACATCAAGTTCTGGAATGGGGTTTTCGATGGCACTGGTTATCCACGCCTGCATCCGCATGTACCTGTCGCCGATCGAGTAACCAATCCGGTTGCGCATATCTGCCTGCAGTGCGTCGAACGAGCCAAGAGCCTTTTCCTTGTCTTTGGGTTGAAACAGCACCTGGGAGAGGAGATCCGCTCTGACCAGGTCTCCCCTGGTCAACAGCTGCATGAAAGCTTCCCGCATGTCAAACCTCGAGGGCATTTTATCCCACTGTGGATTGACAAGCTTTGCCAGTGAGACCAGGCTGGAAACAGCTGGGTCGGCGTTCAAGCTGCGGGATGGGCGGTGTCCTTGTGACCGTATCCCGATTGAGCTTAACTTTTGACTGATGGAAAAAAGCAGGGAATCGCTGAGGTATGGAGCGATGACGACGATCTCGTTTTCAGCTGTTTTTTGATCGTGGATGAGTTCTTTAATCTCTTCCGCAACATGCTGTATGGCTTCCGGAATATGCCGGCAGGCAATGACCGCAAATGAATTCCGGATGGCCGGATCAGGATCGATCTTTTCTTGATGGATCGCTGAATGCAGCAAAGAAGCGCATTTAACAATACCGCCTTCTGATACAAACGATTGAGTAAGTTCCAGGCTGTTGTGCACAATCGACTGCAGGCTTTTTGCTGAGATCGGGTCAGCTCCAAGAAAACTGCGGTATCCTGCTCCGGAATCGTGAACCAGGAGGATGGAGTCAAAAAAAGGCGCCCACTCTTTAACCATGTCATGGAATATTGGTGCATCTTCTTCCACATTGTCGTAGATCAGATGTCTGTAGCGCTTGAAAAGGAAATTTCGAAAAACGATGGACGGCCAGAGGTGCTTGTAAAAAACCTCGATCTGCAAGGAAAAATCCAGTAGATTCAGCTGGTAGCACAAATCACGAAACTGATTGGCTGCTAACTGGGCCTGATCAAGAGGTGATGTGATCTGTGGATCTCCGATAAAGCAGCCGATCATTTTTTGCGCGAATTGAGTGTGTGGCGTTCCGATCAAAGCGGATTTATTCAGGTTATCCAGAATTTGGCTGTACAGGCGATTTGATTCGAGCTTGATGGCATCGAAGGATCCTTTCTGAATCATCGGATTCACGATTGACGACATATAGTACTGCGAGGTTTCCAATGTCAGAAAAGTCGGTGGACGGTGGGGCTTTTTGAACCCACCAGGGGCTGAAATGACAGGCCAAAAAAGGGAGATCATCCTTCTGGCTAACCCCCCGAAAGTAGTGACTTCAGGCAAGCTTCCAGAAGGAAAATCCTGTTTATGCATGACCTCATCATAAGGTGAGGATAAGCTGCGCTGAGGGATGATGATCAGGATGGATGATGCTGGCTCACCTGATCCTGCCAGGTTCTTGAGCCGAACGGTTGCCGCGGTGGATTTACCGCAACCAGCGTTCCCGGTTAGGTACATCTTTGGATTTTGCACATAGTTGGCTGCTGAGAGTTGTTCAGATGTGAGCTGGTAAGAGTCCATGATCACTTCATTTCAAGAGCAGGTCTCAAAAGCGATGGACGGATCAATCGGGTATTGGCTGGCGCAGTTCGGTAAAGGGCGGGGGAATAGTCCATCGTTTTAATGTAATTGAAAGATTCGTTTATATTAGGTGACCATCATTCCAATCAACCATCTGCAAAAAAATCACTGCGGATGGAAATTATCAGCCAACGCTTCGCCTGAGAATCGGTCTTTACAATTTACAGACGTTTCTTAATAAATTCCACCCGCGAAGGTTCATGGAACGCTCCACATCTTGATATCATCAAGCTGCGCTGAGAAATTGATGCTGTCTTTCCCGGCGATGAAAACACCGATGATCGTAGCATTAAGAAATGATCCATCGGTAATTGCCTGGGCGCTTTCACCATTTATGAATATTTCCAGCGCGGCACCTTTTGCTAGAATGCCAAGGCGGTTGGTCTGTCCGGATCCTGATTTAATTAAGGGCGATGCAGTGCTTGAGATTAGCGTGGCGAGACCGCCAGAATCCCACCGCTGGAGTGAATACTTCCCATCACAGGTCAAGCCCAGGTAATAACCAAATCCGGAGGAGTAATCCGGGGATCGAAAGACCAAGCCATACAGATCGCCACCGGCGCAGCTTGGAATGATAAATGTTCCTTCAAGATAGTAGTTTGCCAATCCCCGGTCAGTCAATCGCCACCCTTTCCAACCTGTGGCAGATAAGCTGGTAAGCACCATTTTCCCGTTCTGGATCGTGATGGATGTGTAGCCGTCGTCATAGCCACTTCCAGATAATCCAAAACCGCTTCCGCTATCCAGTGTGTTGCTCCAGTAAGCCGTGCCATATACCGTCGCTGGATCACCTTGGGTTGGCGTCACAGTGGGTGTGTCCGTTGTTCCAGGCGTGTTTGTGAGCGTGGATGTTTCGATGATGCCCGGCGGATTTGGTGTTTCCGGATTGGTTTCGCTTTGTCCTGCGGCAGGAAGAGATGCCTGCGCTGCAGTGAGAATAGCTGCTACCTGTGTCTCCACAACCTGTTGCTGCATTTGTTCTTGCGATAAGGGGTAATTACATGATGTGAACAGGATGAACATCAACAGCATTATCGGGATCAATTTCTGGCTCATCAGCTTAGTCCTCCTTCATCAATAAATAGTATTATAAGTCAAAGTCGCTCTTCTGCCTTTTCACCCATCCTCATTGTATAATTTTAATTCGACATGAAAACTCACGTGATCAATCTGCAGCGTTACGATGATATTCATTCCGTCTCGGATCAGCTCAAATGGGTGAAATCTGATCGCGTATTGATCGTCATGCCGATCGTGCAGGGAGCGTTTGGTTCAAGACTGGACCTGGTCCGGTTGAAGAGGATGGCTCTCTCCCGGGTTGTGACATTGGGAGTTGTCACGGTTTCCAAAACTGTGCGGGATATTGCCAATGAGCTGTCGATCCCGGTTTTTTCCAGCCAGATTGAAAGCAGAAGAAAACCCTGGTGTGGTGATAAAGGTTCCTTGACTTCCAAGCTTCATGTTTCAGGGCAGAAAAGAACCTTTCAGCCGCTTCGTGAGAAACAGATCAAGAAAACCAACCTCCCTCTGAATCCATTGATCAGGTCGGGCGTGTTTTTTTCAGGGCTGGCATCAGTGGCTGTGCTGTTGTTTATCCTGCTGCCGCGTGCCGAAATCGTATTGCACCCCAAAGAGCGCGTACAGATGCTCGATATTTCCTTGAACGCCTCGTCTGAATACACGAGCGCTGACGTGACTGGGAATATCCCGCTGCACAGCAAAGTGGAAG
The DNA here is from genome assembly GCA_964498605.1 of uncultured Anaerolineaceae bacterium. Classification (GTDB taxonomy): domain Bacteria; phylum Chloroflexota; class Anaerolineae; order Anaerolineales; family Anaerolineaceae; genus JBGQAS01. Next base: position 40,004 of record CAZCHK010000002.1, read on the forward strand.
CAGTGCAGGTTCTTGCTTCTTCCCGGATATCCAGTCAGCGCGCGACGGGTGTCATCCACGCGACAGGGGATGTTGAGATTAGAAATCTCTCACAGGAGGAAATTGACGTCCCGGCAAATTCACGCATCCTGATCGATGGGTATACCGGCCATCATTTGATCACCCTGGAGAAGGGGATTTTGCTGCCCGGCCAGAGTTCTGCTATGACTCTCAAAGTGAGATGCGAACCTCCAGGCTCTGCATGCAACATCAAGACTGGCACCTCCTTGAGATTTATCGGAGCCCTGGCGGATCAGGTACAAGTAGAGCTTGTGGTTCCCTTGACCGGCGGAAAAGATCAGGACCTGCAGACACCAGATGAGGCGGATTGGGAAGCGCTTCGAGAACGACTCATCCTGCAGGCAAAGGAACAATTAATATCAAACTTTGATTCTGTTGAAAGTGAAGGAATACTCATTCTCAATGATGAATATCTGCCGACCGAAATCACCTATCTGACCGATGAATTGCCAGCCGACGATGCGTCGTCACGCATCGTATTGGGCTTGGAGGTCAGGTATGAAATACTGTATATTTATCGAAAGGATGTAAAAGACATAGCCCAGGCCGCGCTGGCTGCGATCCTGCAGGAGGGATGGGAAAGCCGGCCGGGTACCTTGTACTGGGAACTGTTATCTGAAACTGATGACCAGGATGGTATTTTTTCATTCAAGATCAGGGCTGCGCAGCTCATTCACGAAGCTGTTGATGAAACCAATGTGGCAAAATTGATAGCCGGAAAACCACGAGGCGCTGCGAATCACATTCTGGAGGCATCTCTGGATCTCCGCCAGGCGCCGCAGATGAAAATGCCAGCGATATATTTCTGGTTGCCGCTCCTGCCGGCAAATATTGATATTGAAGTAAAATGATCGGGATTAAAGTCCTTGGAATAGACCCGGGAGACAGGCGCATTGGTGTTGCCATCAGTGACGATACTGCCACAATCGCCAATCCTTTGATGGTCATTGCGCATCGATCCCGTCAATTGGATGCGCAAACGATCCTGGAACTAGCGGGTGAAAAAGAAGCAGGATTGATCGTTGTGGGGTTGGCAACTGATTGTGAAGGAAAACCGTCGCCACAGGGAAGAAAAGCTGAACGTTTTGCTGCGGTAATCCGAAGCTTATCAGCTGTCCCCGTTGTGATGTGGGATGAAACCGGCTCAACCCAAGCCGCGAAGAATGCGAGGTTGCAAATGGGTGTTTCCAAGAAAAAAAGGGCCGGGCATTTGGATGACCTGGCTGCAGCAGTGATGCTTCAGGATTTCTTAGATACCAGGCGGTCGAATTGAAAAAGAATCAGTTTTCGACATTCTTAACGGGGATCAAGGTTTTCATAATTTTTTGTTTCACGGTGATCATTGGCATGGTCCTCATCTTCGGGGTTTACTTCCCAAAAACGGCTGAGGACCTTTTTGGAATGATGTCTCCCCGATTGAGCCTGATCCAAAGATTTTCATTACCCGTGAAGCTTGTTTTAGGCAGATCGAGGTTATTATCGATTCTTCCCGCTCTGGGGCAGGATTGTACTTTTACAGTCTCTGCCGGAGAATCCGTTCCAACCATCGCCGATCGGCTTGAAGAAGAAAGATTTATTGCGGATGGAGAGCTTTTTACGAATTATTTGGTGTACTCAGGTATGGACCGTGCGATACAATCCGGTAGTTTTTGCATTCCAGAGCAGAGTTCTTCCATCCAGGTGGCACAGCTCCTCGTGGACCCTACAAGCAGGATGATCGCGGTTGTTATTTTTCCCGGCTGGAGGATTGAGGAGATCGGACAATCCGTAGATTCATTGGGACTGAGCATTCGAGGTCAAGAATTGGTGGATTTAAACCGGGATCCTTCGTCCATCGAGCTGCCGGCAGGTTTTGAGCGGATCGATGCGTTGCAGGGATATATGGCTCCTGGGGAGTACCTGGTGACGACAGGGACTTCCACGGCGGAGTTTGTGACACGGAGTGTTGAACGATTTGCAGACGGCATCACGCCAGAGATAAGCGAACAAATCAACCAGTCCGGGTTGAGCCTGAATCAGATCGTCATTCTTGCATCGATCATAGAACGAGAAGCGCAGCAGGTTGATGAAATGCCGCTTATCGCTTCAGTTTTTCTGAATCGTCTGGAAGTCGGGATGAGATTGGAAAGCGATCCAACTGTGCAGTTTGCTTTAGGCTATCAACCCACCGATAAAACTTGGTGGAAGAATCCCCTCACGTATGAAGATCTTCAGAATCAATCTCCTTACAATACCTACACGACGGGCGGTCTCCCGCCGACAGCCATTTGCGCTCCAAGCATGGAAGCGATCCTTTCAATATTACAGGCGCCTTCGACAGACTTTTTCTTTTTCCGAGCGTCGTGCGATGCGGATGGGTATCATCAATTCTCGGTAACCTACGAAGAACACCTTTCAAAAGCGTGTCCATAGAAGACCAGGAGGTAGTCATGTCAACATTAGGCATAGATTTCGGTGGTTCAGGGATCAAAGGGGCGATTGTCGATGAGGAGAAGGGTGTTCTGATAACTGAGCGACTGCGCATAGCAACACCTGAAAAAGCGCATCCGGAAGGTGTCGCAAAAGTTGTCAGGCAGATCACGAAGCACTTTGAGTGGGATCGGAGTGTTGGATTTGGATTTCCTGGCATCGTTCGGCAGGGTGTAGCCCATAGCACAGCGAACATTTCAAAACGCTGGAAAGGGATGGATATCGATCATTACTTAGCGGAAATGACAGGCTGCCCATTTTTTACAATAAACGATGCGGATGCGGCTGGAATAGCTGAAATGAAATATGGAGCTGGACGCGGGATTAAAAGAGGAGTCGTAATTCTTCTGACCATTGGAACCGGGATTGGATCAGCGGTGTTCGTGGAAGGAAAGCTGTTTAAAAATACGGAATTCGGGCACCTGCAGCTCAATGGCAAAGATGTCGAAGCACGTGCATCTGATGCCGCCCGTCAGCGGAAAGAATTGACCTGGCGGCAGTGGGCGAAACGGCTGCAGGAAATGTTAGACCATATTGAAGCGATATTTTCGCCTGACCTGATCATTATTGGTGGGGGAGCAAGCAAGAATTCTGACAAGTTTTTCCCGTTCATCAAAACAAACGCGAAACTGACCACCGCTCTGCTTCAAAATAACGCGGGAATTATTGGTGCCGCGCTTTACGCATCGATGAGTGAATCTTAACCCCCACTTTGAACCCCGCGCGTTTCTAGCCCGATCGTAACATCAACATCATCGGGATCCAAGGATTTCCTTGGCTTTCAGAAAATCAATCTTGGTCAATGCCCAGATTGCCGCGTCCCGGACGATCGGCGCTGTGCTGTTATTGACGGTATCGATCAGCGCAGGCAGGCTTTCTTTCAGCTGCAAATTCCCGACCGCGATGATTACATTTCTAAGGAATCGGTCGTGGCCGATTCGATCGATTGGTGTATCGTGAAAACAAGACTGAAACTCATCCGGGAGGATTTTCAAGTACGAAAGAAGATCTGGATTTGGGTCAATTTTTCCGTCACGAAAACCATTCGCTTGACGGGCTTTGATCACTTTTTGATTCCAGGGACAAACCAATTGGCAGATGTCACAACCGAATACGCGCGTCCCCATCCTGTCCCGCAGCCCTGGATCGATGTCGCCTTTATGCTCAATGGTCAGGTACGCGATGCAGTCCGCGGCATTCAGGCACCGATCGGGCAGGATGCAGCAGGTGGGACAGGACTCGACGCACAGATTGCATTTCCCGCACAGGTCATGGGGCAGACGCGTGTTTGGGGGCAGGTCTATCGTCGTAAACAGTTCGGATAAAAAGAAAAAAGACCCGAATTGTGGGTTGATCAAACACCCGTTCTTGCCGATCCAGCCTAAACCCGCGGAAAACGCCAGGTTTTTTTCCATGACAGGCGCGCTGTCAACTGCGCTGAAAAAACCAATTCTTATTCCTGAATACAGGTCTCGTATTCTGTTCATCAGTTTTGCGTGAAGCCGCTTAATGACGAAATGGTAATCCTCGTCCAGCGCGTATGATGCAATGATCCCCTTTCCATTGCGCGTGTTCGGTGCAGCGTGGGGTGTGTACGGATAGCCCAGCACGATAATCGATCTGCAATTTTCCAGCAGCAGGTCAGGGTGTTCACGGTAGCGAGTTGATTTTTCATTGGAAAGGTATTTCATGTCACCAAAGGTTTTTTTTGCCAGCCATCTCTTGTATTGATCGAAAAAATGGGGCCTGGAGGGCAGGGTGATTCCGAATAGAGTAAAGCCGAGACTGTGAGCCTCGGCTTCTAATTCTTTGGTGATCTGCATCACTTCCATCTTGGAATCGACGATGATGGCGTCAAGGCGAGAGCGTCAATGTTCCGTCATTGACGATGATCTGGCACCACAGAACGTCACCAAATACCTCGCCTTTCTCATTACGAAGTTTGAAATAGATTTTGTACCGGCCGTTGCCGCTTGGGGCAGTTAATAAAATGTCGATCTCAAATTCCTCAGTGGGCTCCACTTCTTCGTAAATGACGCTCGAAACCATTTTCGGCACGACCGTCGAAATTTCGTCCCCAACGTAGGGTTCGATATCCAGCCACAGCAACGAATATCCTTTGGTCCAGGTTGTCGCGCCTGTGTTCTGGACTTTCCATGTTTTCTTGAACTCATGGCCTGGATACAATTCAGTGTCATCCGGGATGGTGACATCCTCGATCATTTTTAGGTCATCACCGCTCGTGCTTGTCCCGACAGGTCCCAGGCTAAACATGGTCAGCGTGGGCTGACGTGTTTCTGACGCTGTGGTGGGAGCTGGCGTTGCAGTCGGGGTGATCGTGGGAGTTTCGGTTGCAGTGGCTGTAGGCATGGCTGCTTGAGTTAATGCAATGCCTGCCTGCACCGTGCCCGCAACTTCTGTCATGACCTGGTTGACATCGGGGGTGGGTTCAGTGGATGCGCCACTTTTGCATCCGGAAAAAAACAGGATGAAAATGGTAGAACCAACAATCAATTTTTTTGTAATAGTATTATTCATGTACTGCTCCTTTACCTTGCTGCTCAGCAAGCGTGCAATTTTCACAGCAAGTAGAAAACCTGTCAAGGGTGAGGATGCACGCTGAGAATGTTTTATACCATAATTTAAGGCTGGTAGGGGATCAGCCAGGATTCTTCACTTGTGATGGCCGGTAGACCCATAGAGAAGCCGCGTGTGCCGCGGAAGGTGAAAAACGAAACGGACCCGGGCAAAACCTCTACCTGCTGGGAATAGGTTTTTCCTTGATAGGTTATTGCAACCGTGTACGTGCCCTGTGGCAGGTTGCTCAACACGAGGTTTTCTTCATAAAAGTCATCACGGTTGATGCTGTTGGGACCATAGGTATACATGCTCCAGTTTTCTTTCGTGATGGATGAAATTTGCACCGGAAAGGTCGACATGTAATTCCCGTAAAAATCGGTAACCTTTCCAGCGATCAGACCGCACCCTTCTGGTGGAGATATCCATAATTCGGGATTCCTGGTTGTAAAAGCGCTTTTACTGGCAATGCGCACTTCGAAGTGGAGATGAGGACCTGTCGTGAAGCCGGTTGTGCCCACGATCCCGATCTGATCTCCCATTTTCACCGTTTGTCCCACTTCGACATCCACACGCTCCATGTGGGCGTAGACTGTGGTTAATTTTCTTCCCTGATAACCGAAAGAATGACGAATTGCAACAGCCATGCCGTATGGATCATCCGGATCGTTATTGTGTCTGAGTAGACCGTATCCTGCCCATATCACCTTGCCATCTCCAGCAGCAAGGATGGGTGTATTGACCGGGACCGCGATGTCTATTCCTGTATGAACAGCATCAGAATTTGGAAAGATGTATCCATACCTGTAATCGTCCAGAGGCCAGTTCACTTCATCCACGGGGATGGGGCGCATGAATAAAAAATGGTCGTGCGGAGATAGCGCGAATGGAACAGGATACAAAGGAGCTCTCCAGATACTGATCGGTTCAGAAACCGGAGTTGGGAATTGGATCCGAAGCGGAACGACCGCCGGTGTTGGCTGCATGATCACTACCGGTGAAGTCGCTGTTGGTTGACTGGATGTGGGTTGTTGCGGCAAAGTTGTAGTGGGAATACTGGTGAGTCGGGGTTCAAAACCAGGCAAAGTTGTTTCTACGGCTTTTTGGGAGCAGGCGATCAATGCCATGCAGATGACAAAGGACTTTATCCTTTTCATGGTTGCTTTGTTGGTGCTGTTGAAAGTGTCAGTGTTCCTGATCCTAAAGCGTTACCGGGCAAGGGTGTGGGGGTCGATAATGCTTCGGGGGGGTAAATCCTGAGCATGGCCTGGGTCCAGTTGTCGATCGAACCAAAAACAAGTATGTTGTACCTTGCTGCGGAATAGTACGTTCTCCATGAGGAGAGGGCTGGAAGCCGATACCAGTGATTCTCCAGTGCGAGAGAGGTCACGTCCACCCAGTACCCATCAGGTGGCTCGCAGTAAGCGCCGCCGTTCTCATATGCAACAGTAGAACCGGAAAAACGCTCATCCAGACACCAAGTGGCATCTTTAATGGGAACGCCCAGCGAACCGTCCTGATTCAGCGACTTGACCCATATGCGCCAATAAATCTGCCCGTTTACGTTTTCCCGCTGGATGGTCATCCACTCGGCTTGCATGGGGAGGGTGTTCAACGCAATGGCCCTTCCAGTAAAAAGCCAATCCTGTGGAAGCCCCGGATCAGGTGGATCCGTGATCGGTGTGTACGCGGATTCCAGGTTGGCCAGAAAATCCCAGCCTGTCGCTTCTCCTATTCTTTTGCGCAGGTCGGAAAAAGGCTGTTCGGCTGATTCAGCGATAAAAGCATAAGGAGCTGACACAGAATCCAATCTGACGATTTTTTCCTTTTCCGTGGGACTTTCAAAAGTTAGAGGTAGGTTTGATTCACTGGATTTATTTTCAACTGCGAACCGGTCACGAAGCGAGGCATACAATAATCTGCTGGCATCTGGAGAGATCCACTGCGCAGCCATTAATTCGGATGGAAGGTTGATGAGGGGTTGTGAAAGCATGGCTGAATCCGCAGAATACACCGCGGCCGTGTACGCATTTGCGAATTGAACCTGAGAAATAAATGATGTTTCATCGTACTTCCAGTAAGCTGAAAAACCGAACCCGGCCACTCTGGCTGAGAGCTGAGAGATATCGAAGAGGACGATCTGTTTTTGTCCTCCCTGTTCTAGAACATAAAGCAGGCTGCTGCCCGAGGGCGAGTAAACTGGCTTGGACTCGAGCAGGTCAGGGCTGTTGGTGATGTTGACAAACCTCTCATCTTCCAGATAATCAAAACGAGCCAGCCACAGGTCATCGTTTCCTGAGCGGTTTGAAACGAACACGATTTCCCTTCCCAGGGGAGACCAGGAAGGAGAATGGTCATCAGCAGGATCTGCGGTCAACTGGATGGGTTCAGATGCGAGGTCCGCGATATGCTGGATCAACAGGTCAAAGTTTTTTCCATCGTATGTTTCGTACACGATCCACTGGCCATCAGGCGACCAGGACGGCGCGCCATCGTATCGCTCGGACTGGGTGATATTGATTGTTTCGCTGGTTGAGATATTTCGCACATGGATATCCCAGAATCCATCCGCGTTGGAGCGGTATGCCAGATACTTTCCATCAGGGCTGAGAGAGGGCTCGAGCTCATCCCATTCACACGGGAACAACTCCGTCAGTTCCAGGTAGCCAGGGTGGAACGCGTGAATACTGTGGTTTTTTCCATTGAAAAGGCTGGTCAGCCAGACACCGTCAAGAAATGAGAATGAATCCGGGGTGATCGTTAAAGTCGGTGTTGGTTCTTGAGGCGAGTCGGTGAGAGTTGAGCCAGGCGTGATCTGAACTGTCTCCAGCATGTTGGCAGTGCCTGTTGCTGAAGGGGTGGATGTTGTTTCAGCGGTGTGGTACCTTTTGAAGCTCATTACAAAGATTACTGCTGAGAGGATGGCAATAATCCCGAGCAAGAAATAGATCGAATACCTCTTTATTGAAGCGAGTTTTGTTTTCATTTACGCATCATCAATTCATGCTTCAACGCATATTCTATGCTATTTCAAGGAATTTGGGAAAGCACTGTCATGGGATCGAACATTTGAAAGATGCCGCTGATGCGCCAAACGCAGTAATTGCGCATTTCCTCAACGGTCGCCCCGGTGTTCCTGTGAGACATGCATGGAAAAGAAGCCCCACTGGGTCCTACTCGAACTTCCATGTGGAGGTGGAACTGGCTTGATTCACCCGTGTTGCCAACCGCACCTATTTGCTGGCACGCTGTGACAGAATCCCCTATGTGAAAGGCTGGCGGATTGAGCAGGTGCGCGTAAAGCACGTATAGCGACCTCCCATTCGATCCATATTCGTCGGCAGAAAATTCAGGGCAGGTCAGGCGACCATCGTTCACAGCCAAAGGAGCGAGAGTGGGAATGTGGCCGGATTCGAGGAATTTTGCCGGTATTTGATCGAGCGGAGTTTCAATCATGATCATATTTCCATAGGGAGTCCGATCGGTTATAACCGAGGCAACTTTTCCATCGAACAAGGACAGAACAGGCAAGCCCTCCATGGTTGAAAGATCTTTGAAGCGCCAGAAGGCGATATCCAGGCCATGGTGGCCATCATCCAGGCTGACAGCGGGAGTCGCGAATGGATTGATATTGATTTCTGCAGCGCTGAGATCCGCGAAATTTATTCCTGCTAAGGGGAAACACACAGGGGTCTTTGCCTCGGGTGATTCCGTTGTCGGTGTTGGTGTTGGAACAGGAGGATCGCTCTCTTTGCTCGTGGGAGTCGAAAACGCTGGCTCCAGAGTCTCAACGATCACTTCTTGAGCCTGGCAGGAAGTGATATAGAAAGATCCAAAGACGAGAACCGTCAGAATGATTTGGCGTACCATCATCATGCGATCAAACGGCATTCCATGTAAAAGCGCTTGTCTTTTGCTTCACCCATGGAGAAGGTTTTCCTTGGAAGGGCTCCGTCCAGGACCACTGTTTTGAACAGGTCATTCTTACTCATCGGCGGGAGGAAGAAACTGGCATTTCCATCCAACTTTCCGATCTCTTCGACGACCTTGGTCCCATGAACGTAATCGATTTTTTCTGCTTTTCCCTGCTGGAGGTATGTATCCAAAAATGACTGCAGAGTGCCCACGGGTAGGTTATGGGTGGGGCGATCTACAGTGATCACCGCGTACAGCTCCGCATCGATGTATCCGAAAGCATGCCGGTCTCTTTCCTGCTGATGGATCGCACGGGCAACTTCTGCCATCGATGAGTGTTTCTGAATACTTACCTGATCCTGAAAATAATCCTTGAGGGAGTCGATCAAACTGAATTTGACATTGAAGAGGATGCGATGGATCGGTTCAAACTCAAGGCCTTCATCGTGAACATTCTCCAATTCAACCAGCGCGAACCTGGCCGGGTGGTCTTGAGGAACGTGCGGCTTGACCTTCTCCCATATGCTTTTCGCAGTGGCCAGGGAATGGTTGCCATCCCCGATCGCAAACAGCAGCAGACCATTGTCTTTTGAGGCTGCGTATCTTTCCCTGAACCTGCCCTCATCGGCGAGACGTGAAAGAGCAGAGATGACTTGCTGCTCCGTCAACGGGTTTTCAATCTCATACCCTGAGAGGTGCCCGGAGCCCAGCATAAGATCAAAATCGTACAGTCTTTTAAAATGATCTTTCTCTGCGACCAAAGGCTCTATCACGGTTCGATCCGGGTCATCAATTAAAACCAGAATGTGCGGCATTTCCAGGAGCGCTTTTTCCCGGATCTTGATTCGCGGTGGCAGCCTCTCTATGATCGTTCCTTCGGTGGCGCGGATTAATGTCTGGGAACCCTTGTTGAAGTCGTAGTGCTCAAGGTCCAACGCGATCATGAGACCATGCCGGGTCTTGCCGGATGATTTGCGTTCCACAAGGATCAGGTTGTGAATCGACTGGAACACACCTTGCTTGACATAATCCCGCATTGCTGACTGCGTTGATTGCAGACGCGATTCTTCTTCTTGGGTGCCAAGAAGGATTTCTGGCAGGATCATGTGATACGTTGACGGTGAATCACCGACCAGTTCAGCCACTTCTTTCCAATATCCAGGCTCAGACGTGAATTGATCGCACGCGATCACTGACCATTTCTGGGGATCAATGTCCTTATGTGGAAGAAGAATTTCAGGGATTTGGAAACCTAGCGATGGAATTATTTTCATGTGCTTTCCTTTGCGATAATTTTACCAAATCGCATCGGTAAAAAGAGGAAGTTCAAATGTCTGGTCTATTGATCGGTTTTCGCTTTTGAGAAAACCGATCAAAATGCAATTCCCCCAGATGGAGCAGCTCTTTTCAGACAATCTGCTCGTGGCGCGGAGCGTTAAATAAAAAGGAGCTGATTGTTCATCGGGGCAGCTCCTTCAACCATTTCGTTACATACCAGCCATGTAGCACAATCCAAGGGTTCCCGGCCCGACATGGCTGCCGATCACCGGACTCACTGGTCCCAATAGTGCCTCAGCGATTGACGCTGTGGGGATTCTCTGTTTGGCGCGATCAAGGAGAACTTCAGCCAGGGCGGGTGTATCCGCGAAAAGACAGGCCAGCCTGACGGGTGGTCCATATTTTTCCATTTGTTTTTCAAATTGGTCCAGCATGCGATCAATCGCCTTGCTCATAGTTCGCACCTTTTCCGAAGGCTCGATCTGGCCGTTTCGAATTGTCAGGATCGGCTTCAAGTTCAATACTGTGCCCAGGAGAGCAGCGGCTCCACCTATCCTGCCGCCGCGGCGCAGATACTCGAGATCGTCCACAAGGAAATACACGCCTGTGTGCTTGACCGCGTTATGCGAGATTTCCGCGCACTCCGACAGTGTCGCACCTTCCTTTGCATACCGCGCGGCGGCCATTACCTGAAAGCTCAAGGCCATGCTCGTCGTTTTTGAATCGATTACCGTGATGCGTTCTTTTGACAGGATTTCCTGGGCTTTGTGCGCCGAATCAAGCGTGCCTGAGAATTTGCTTGAAATATGGATGCTCAAAATATCGTAATCCTGATCAAGAAGTTTTTTGTAAAGCTCAAGGAACTCATTCGGGGAAGGCTGGGACGTTGTTGGGGCTACTTTTGAGGCTTTCATCCTGCGGTAGAATTCAGCGGGTTGAATATCAATGCCGTCTTTGTAGACCTTTCCTTCCCACAAAAGCAGAAGCGGGATGGTAAAAATCGAATACTGGGAAGATACATTCTCCGGGATGAACGCCGAGCTATCGGTGACTATCGCAACTTTTGACATGCTGCCTCCATCGTGATGAATTAACCATTAATGATCTGTTTGAAATAACCCTGTATTTCGATATTAGTTACATGCAAAACTCATCCGCTCATATTCCAAAAGTGGTTCCTTGACCAACGCTTCCACTCAGGCTACAATCCCCACGCTCCATTAAAGGACAGGCATGTTTGAGAATCTGACGCAGCGATTGAATGACATTTTTCAAAAACTAAGACGACGGGGAAAATTAAGCGTCCCGGACGTCGACGAGGCGATGCGTGAAGTCAGGCTGGCACTGCTGGAGGCGGATGTCCAGTACAATGTCGCCAAAGAGTTCATTTCCCGTGTCAGGAACCGCGCCATTGGCTCAGAAGTATCCCAGGCGCTTAACCCCGGACAGCAGGTCGTAAAAATCGTCAACGACGAATTAATCCAAACGCTTGGCGATCCCGCAAAATTGAACCTGCAAGGTCAAAAGCCGTGGATGATCCTTCTCGTCGGACTGCAGGGTTCCGGGAAAACGACCACAGCCGCGAAACTGGCGAAATTTCTGCGTTCACAAGGGGAACGCGTGCTGCTCGTTGCTGCTGACCCTTACCGCCCGGCTGCTGTGCAGCAGCTGCAAATTTTGGGCTCGCAGCTTGATATCCCGGTTTTCTTTCAGGAAAAGCTGAAACCACCCGATTTGGTAAAAAAGGGTTTTGAGCAGGCAGGCAAAGGAAGCTATTCGGTTGTCATCGCGGATACAGCCGGACGTTCGCAGCTCGATGAAAGCATGATGCGTGAATTGACACAGGTATCGGACAGGGTGAAGGCCGTGGAGACGCTCCTTGTTGTTGACGCCATGATCGGCCAGGAAGCCTTGCATGTAGCGGAAGGATTCCGGAAAGCGCTTCCCATCACCGGGTTGATCTTTACAAAAATGGATGGAGACGCCAGGGGCGGCGCCGCGATCTCAGTCCGCAGCGTCACGCAGGTTCCCATAAAGTTCATTGGTACCGGCGAAGGATTGGACGCCCTGGAACAGTTTGACCCGCAGCGACTATCCTCAAGAATTTTGGGGATGGGTGACATCCTGGGTTTGATTGAAAAAGCAGAGGCGGCGTTTGACCAGAAGGACGCGGAAAAACAAGCCAAGCGACTCATCGAAGGCGAGTTCTCGATTGAAGATTTCCATGCTCAACTGAAGCAGGTGAAAAAGATGGGCTCTTTTTCGCAAATGATGGATATGATGCCAGGTCAAATGGGGCAAGCCGCCCGGAATGTCGATCCCAAACAGGCTGAAGATCAGATGAAGATCACAGAGGCCGTTTTGAATTCCATGACAGTGCGTGAAAAAAGGTTCCCCGATATTCTAAATGCCAGCCGCAGAAGGCGAATCGCTAGGGGCTGTGGTTTGGATGTTCAAGATGTGAACCGGGTGATCAAACAATTCAGAGACATCCAACGCGTCATGAAAACTTTGAAAAAAACAGGCGGAAAAGGATTGTCTCGACTTTTTGGATAAAAAGAATAGCATACGGGTTCAGTCCGTAATTTAGTAGAAAATGGTATATAATTGTCCTTTAGTTTTTTTAATGAAAGAGGAGTGTTAAAAATTTATGGTTCGCATTCGTTTACGACGCACTGGTTTAAAAAACCAAGCCACATACCGGATTATGGCTGCAGACAAAGAGAGTCCAAGAGATGGGAGATTTCTGGAAATTTTGGGTGATTATAACCCCCGCACGCATCCCGCCACGATCCGTGTACGTGAAGATCGCGTGTTTGACTGGCTGCAGAAAGGCGCCCAGCCCAGCGATTCCGCATTACAGGTATTCAAGAGCATCGGTTTGATGGATCGCTATGCCAGATTTACAGCTGGTGAACCCATTGAGAAACTTCTTGAAGAAGCAAAAGCCGCTTCATCCAAAAAAGCTGCCGAACCGGCTCCTGTTAAGGGAATATCCAAAAAAGCCGCGGCAAAAGCCAAAGAAGGGGCAAAACCAAAAGAAGATGCTGTGACAAAGGTCGAGGAAGCAAAACCGGTCAAGGAAGAAATACCTGCTGAAAAGGAAGCTGAGGAAGTTACAGAAAGTACAGCGAAGGAACCGGTCGAAGAAAAAGAAAGCAAGGAACAGCCGGTAGAAGAAGAAAAACCTGCCAGCAAGGAACAGGAAGAAAGTGAACCTGCCAGCAAGGAGCAGGAAGAAAGCAAACCTGCTGAATAGGCGGACTCGTGAAGGAATTAATCGAATACATCACGCTCGCGCTGGTGGATGACCCAACCAATGTTGAGATCAAACAGGAACGCAGCGGTAACCATCTTCACCTATTATTAAGGGTCGCGAAGGAGGATATGGGCCGCATTATTGGCAAAGGTGGCAGGGTCGCAAATGCCATGCGGACATTGCTCAGGGTGGCAGCGGCCCGAGAAGGCATCCATTCATCGCTGGATGTTGTTGAACCAAGACAATGACAGATCGGGTCATCGAAGATTCAAAAAAGGAAAAGACAGGCTCGCGGACCCAACACGAGCCTGTCTTTTTGGCGATTGGAAAACTGCGCCGGCCTCACGGCGTAGATGGGGAATGGCTGATGGATGTGCTGACGGATTTCCCTGAACGGATCAAAAAGGGCAAAGAAGTTTACTTTGGTGAAAATCGCCTGAAATGCCTGATCAATTCTGTAAGGATGGCGAATAAAGGCATGTTGATCAGGCTCGACATGGAGAACGCGGATGACAGTCCGCAAGGTTGGGGAAACCAGTTACTGTATGTGAACGCTGAAAAAATACCTCCTTTACCGGTGGGCCATTTCTATCATCATCAGATCATTGGGATGAATGTCGTTGATGAAAACGGAAATGTCGTCGGGGTCATCTCATCCATTCTGGAGACCGGTGCCAATGATGTCTATGTAGTCGTGCGCGAAGGAAAACCCGAGGTACTGCTGCCCGCGATCGCATCAGTAATCTTGAACGTGGATATCAAGTCGAACAGGATCGTTGTTAAACTCCCGGAATGGGCATGATGATCCGGTATTCTTTTTGAGAGGTTGCTTTTTTTGAAATAGGTTATGAACCGATCAAGGCCAGGATCCGGATCAATCCTGTTGTTCATTTCCGTGCCTGTCTGGTGCGGTTTTTTGTCGTGGAAGATAGCCTGAGGATTTCTATGGCTTGTTTACGGAATACGAAATTCGATTCAGGCAGGATGTTTGATTGCAGTAGTTCATTTTGAAAATTGGCATGAGGTAACTGAGGATCGAAGGTTGAAAAATGGAAAAAACAGCGCATAAAATGGGTCGATCCCTGCCTGTGGAAATGAATGCGCGGTTGATCATCCGGGGATATACCGCGATAATCCTGCTGTGGAAAAATGAATGAGAGTGCACATCCGTCGATCCAGCCCAACTTTACTTTTTGGTGTACCATTACTCCGCACTGGCAAATGGACAGAGGCGAGGGTGCGATTGATGTCAAACCCGGGGCAGTCTGAAACAAGAGGGCGATGCCCGGCCTTTTTGGGGCAAAGGGTGATTATCGCGGTTCATGCTGCACTCATGAGTTGGACCGATTTGCCCATGGCTGGTGCTGGGAAAAATGTGATCCCGATAATGCAAAAGGCAGAAAACCACATCACAGGCGAACCAGGTTTTTCATCCATGAAAGGGTTTTCGAGTAAAAATTTCTCGATATACTTAAGGGGAGAATGGTGTCGTGTGATGATTTTCATATGAAAACCGGATTGTGCGCTGGCCTGCTATCTGCGTCTCAATTTTTTTGGTGGAATGCAAAGGGATGTTGAAATGGAGGCGCACTTCCACCAGTGGGCTGGCGCGTGAGGATCATTATGCCGAAAAAACAGTACAGAGCAACACATGATGTGTATGTAGCCATCATGGCTGGGGGTGGGGGAACCAGGCTTTGGCCGCTCTCGAGGAGATCGCAGCCGAAGCATGTGCTTCCCTTGTTTGATGGAAAATCGCTGTTTGAACTAACTTTGGACAGACTGGAAGGGTTGGTGCCGCGAGACCATATTCTGGTCATTACATCAGGATCCCAAAAAGCGAAGCTGAGATATCTTGATAAAAGGCTCAGCAGGCAAAATTTTATCGTTGAACCTCAACCGAAGGGGACTGCTTCCGTGGCGGCAGTCGCATCCTACGCGGCGAAATCCATAAATCCTGAAGCTGTCCTTGCCTTGCTGCCGTCCGACCACATTATCACCAGCACGACACAGTTTCAGGAGCTTTTCTTCTCGGCATGCGAGGTGGCTCGGAACAATCACCTTGTGACCCTGGGCATCCAACCCGCTTATCCAGCGACTGGTTACGGATACATCCAGCAAGGGAAAAGCATGGGATTGTTTTCTAACAAAGAAGCTTTTTTAATCAATCAATTCCGTGAGAAACCCACTCTGCTTGATGCAAAAAAAATGCTCAAAGCGGGTAACTACTACTGGAACTCAGGCATGTTCTTCTGGAAAGCAAAGCAGTTCATCCGCGAGTTCGACGAGCACATGCCAGATCAATCCAAGATCATTTCTGAAATTGCCAAAAACTGGTCCGGTCGAGCGAGATTTGAACTGGACAGGAAAAACTGGGAAAAATTAATTCCGGAGACTGTGGATTACGGTGTCATGGAAAAAAGCACGAATGCAGCCTTTCTGCCAGCTGAAGGACTGGGCTGGAATGATCTTGGCAGCTGGGAGTCGTTCTTCGAGATCGAAAAGGATGACCTGAACGCGAACATAAACCTAAAAGGGAAGACGGTATCACGGGAAAGCAAAAGGGTATTGGTTTACAGCGAAAATTCTGATAAACTCATTTCATTAATAGGTGTTTCAGATCTTGTCATCGTTGACACGAAGAATATTCTGTTGGTATGCAGAAAACAAGACTCACAAAAGATCAAAGAGATCGTCAAATCACTTCAGGAAAGCAACAAAACGGATTATTTGTAGGAGTAAAGTATGGAAGCTTATTGCGTAAAATGCAGGATGAAACGTGAGATCCAGGATCCGGTGGCGGAATTTAATTCCTTGGGGAACGCTGTCATCAGGGGAAAGTGCCCTGTTTGCGGGGTATCCATGTACAGAATTGGCAGGACAGAGGCGCATGCTGGGTTGCAGGCGCCTCCACGAGACCCCATGAGAGGACGCAGCGGCAAGCTGGTGATTGTTGAAAGTCCCGCGAAAGCGAAAACTGTTGGCAGGTTTTTAGGGAAAGGATACACCGTGCGCGCTTCTGTCGGGCACGTCAGGGACCTGTTAAAATCACAGCTTTCTGTGGATGTGGAGAACAACTTTGCTCCGAAGTACCGGGTTCCAAATGAAAAAAAACCGGTCGTGAAGGAACTCAAGCAACTGGCCAAAGAGGCTGAAGAAATCTTCCTGGCGACTGACCCCGATCGTGAAGGCGAGGCTATCGCCTGGCACCTGATGGAAGCAGCCAACATCGAAGAGAAACTTTCCAAACGGGTTGTGTTTCATGAAATCACGGAAGGCGCCATCGCAGAAGCTTTTGCTAATCCTCGCAAGATCAACATGAAGTTGGTGGATGCTCAGCAGGCCCGCCGTGTACTTGACCGCCTGGTTGGATTTAGCATCAGCCCATTACTGTGGGAAAAAGTGCGCAACAGGCTTTCTGCAGGCAGGGTGCAGTCGGTGGCTCTACGCTTGATCGTTGAGCGGGAAAGAGAAATCGACGCATTCGATCCGGTTGAGTATTGGAGCATCGCTGGAGAATTTAAACCCGAAGGGTTAAGGCAGACCTTGATAGCCAAGCTGGCAAAAATTGATGGCTCAGACCCCGAGCTTCCCAATAATGATCAGGTTCGAATCTACCTTTCGGAACTAGAGAAAGCAGCGTATGTGCTTTCCAAATTAAGAACCGGTGAACGACGTCGAAAGCCGAATGGCCCATTTATTACAAGCTCTTTACAGCAGGAAGCATCACGAAAGCTTGGCTACACAGCGAGGCGGACCATGATGATCGCCCAACAACTGTACGAGGGCATCGACATAGGCGAAAACGCGCCTACAGGTCTGATCACCTACATGCGTACAGACTCAACCAATATCGCTGAAACGGCTGTTTCTGAAGCCAGGAATTACATTGAGAATATCTATGGTAAGGATTTCCTGCCGGCAGAGCCCATCAAATACACGACAAAAGTCGCTTCAGCCCAAGAGGCGCATGAAGCGATTCGGCCCACCTCCGTAGGCAGGGTCCCCGAACAACTCAAGCCATTCTTAAGCCCGGAGCAGTTTAAAGTATATCAACTGATCTGGCAGCGTTTTCTTGCCTGTCAAATGGAATCCGCTATCTACAGCACCCAGTCGGTCGAGATAAGCACACTGGATGCTGGGCATTCCTACCTGTTCCGGGCTAACGGGTCCGTATTGAAATTCCCCGGGTACCAAATCGTTTACCAGGAAGCCAAGGATGAAGATCAAAAGCCAGACGAGGAGGATGCCCGCATCCCGGCAGGATTGAAAGAGAACCAGTCCCAGCGATTGGTCAAATTACTGCCTGAGCAGCATTTCACGGAACCACCGCCCCGTTTTACCGAGGCATCTCTGGTACAGGTTCTTGAGCAAAATGGCATCGGCAGACCTTCCACGTACGCTCCGATTCTTTCCACCATCCAGGCACGCGGGTATGTGATACGCGATGCGAAGAGATTGATCCCAACTGAGACTGGAATTCTTGTCAACGACCTGGTGATGGGGTATTTCGAGGAAATTATCAACACCAGTTTTACCGCGGAAATGGAATCTGACCTGGACCTGATCGCTGATGGAAAACGCAATTGGACGAAAGTGATGCGGGTGTTCTATGATAAGTTTGAGCCGATGCTGAAGAAGGCTCAATCGGAAATGCCCGTGACAAAGACCGAACCGGAGAAAATCGGCCGCGCATGCCCTGAGTGCGGTAAAGACCTGGTGATCAGGTGGGGTCGGTATGGAAAGTTTATCAGTTGCAGTGGATTTCCGGAATGTCGACACACGGAAGCACTGCTTGAAAAAATTGGAGTAATCTGCCCCAAGGATGGGGGTGATCTGGTGGAGAGGAAGACGAGAAGAAACCGGGTCTTCTACGCTTGCGGAAATTATCCCAATTGTGATTTTACATCCTGGAAAAAACCAATCGCCACCCCCTGCCCAAACTGCAAAGGGTTATTGGTGATTAACAATAAGCGCGAAGTTCAATGCATACAATGTGAAGAAACATTCCTGATCGATCAAGTGATCGAACCAACTCAGGAAACGGCATAAATCTTGCAACATGTTGCAGGAGAATATTATTGAGGAGCGGACCACATGAATAAAATGAAAGAATGGCTCCAGAGACCATTGTTTACCGCGATTACGGGTTTGGTTGTTGGTTTACTGATCGGCTTGCCTTTATTGGGCTGGTTAGTATGGCCTGTTCAATGGTATGATGCCGGACCCCAGCATTTGCACGAATTGTATCAAAAGCAGTTCTTGTGCATGCTTGCTGATTCATACGCGCGCTACCCCACCAACGCCGATCTTATGCGCGAAAGGTATTCATGGCTGGGGGATAAGGGTCCCCAACTATTGGCAGGTCTCACTGCGGAGGATTGCAGCTCTGATCTTGCTACTATCCAATCGTTGAAGACATTCCTGGGTTCCGCATCAACCGCTTCAAGCGCTGGTCAAAATGACGGTGTTTCCGCCTTCCCCACGGTGACAGCGCAAAGCGATTCCACCCCAAAAAATCCCAGTGTTGGATTATTGGTGCTGCTGTGCCTGGTCACTCTGGGGGTGGGGGCGGCTTTGTTTTACTTCTTCGTGATTCGCGGCCGCAAGTCAACAGGAACTGAAAAACGACCGGCGAAAAAAGACGTCCGATACGACGGCGAGGATGAGTACCAGAACGCCCCACCACCGATTGGGTCGCCAGGTGACGAACCTCTGGTTCAATTCATGACCACTTACACCATCGGGGATGATCTGTACGATGATTCATTCAGCATCGACTCGGCAACCGGCGAGTTTCTCGGGGAGTGCGGCATTGGAATTTCGGAAACCGTCGGAGTTGGTGATCCAAAGAAAGTGACCGCTTTTGAAGTATGGTTGTTTGACAAGAACGATATCTCAACTGTCACAAAGATCTTATTGAGTCAGCACGCATTCGAAGATCCTTCCACGCGGCAAAGACTGATGGCAAAAGGGGAATTGATCCAGATTCAACCCGGAGAAACGATACTGCTGGAAACCGCCAGCCTGCAGCTCGAGGTTGGTATCGTGGATGTGAGTTATGGACAAAGCGCGATGCCGGCGAACAGCTACCTGGATAGGTTGACGCTGAGACTGAACGTATTTCAAAAAAACTAAGATAACTGCACAACAAGATCCGGTTTTTTGCCGGATCTTTTGTTATTCAATCTTGATGATCGTGAACTGGATCGCTCCACTGGGTGAGGCGAACTCGACCGTATCATTTACTTTGTGCTCCATCAGGGCTGTGCCGAGAGGTGATTCAAAGGAGATCAATCCCTGCATGGGATCGGATTCATCAGGTCCGACAATCTGGAATACTTCGGGTTGACTGCCCGGTTCACGGACTGTCACCCGGGACCCAATTGATACTTTTGACTTATCCACAGACTTCTCGATAATTTGAACATTTTTCAGTATTCGTTCGAGCTCCTGGATTCGTCCTTCCAGGAAACCCTGCTCTTCTTTGGCAGCGATATAGTCCGCATTTTCTGAGAGATCTCCCTGTTGAATGGCAGTCCGCAAACGTTTGGCCAGATTTTCCCGATCAATTCCTTTCAATCGGGATAACTCTTCTCTTAATCTTTTGGCACCTTCTTCGGTTAAGTATGTGAATTTTTCCATGCCCGTCATTTCCTTTATGGTAGCGTGTGGGGATTGAACAGCTTGTCGTGTTCATCAATCGCGAAGCGATCGGTCATGCCTGCCACGTAATCGCACACGACCCTGTGCGTATCGGATGTTTGCAGGAAAACCTGATACTGAGGGGGAAGCATGTTAGGTGAATCCACATAAGCAGTGAACAGTTCCGATATGATTTTCTCTGCCTTGGTTTGCATGCGGATGACACGGTACTGCTTGTAAAGGTTTTGATACAGGAATGATTTCAGCTCCTTATTCATGGTGAGCATTTTCTCGCTGAAGCCAATCACGTTTTCGGATAGATTTTGCAGCTGGATTGAACTCTGCACGTGGTTCTGATCCAAACGTTTGCTTGTCGAATCGATCTGGTCGGTCACCATGACCCCGATCAGTCTGCGTATGATCTGGTGCCTTTCCAGGTCCTCTAGATTCATCGTATCCAGACGCAGATCCGCGATAACCCGGTTCCATAGTTCAATCCCGAGCAGCTGGTTGGGTGTGATCAAACCCGATCGCAAGCCGTCATCCAGGTCGTGTGCTGTGTAGGCCAACTCGTCAGCGACGTTAGTTATCTGGGCTTCCAGGTGACCGCGCAGGTCCGGGTTAAACTGGTCCGCGTCAGCAAGATCGTAATCCGTTTCATGTTTCACCATGCCTTCCAAAACCTCCCAGCTCAAATTCAGTCCTGGAAAATCCGGGAACCTCTGTTCTAGCGCTGTCACGATCCGAAAAGAGTGTTTGTTATGATCAAATCCACCGTGATCCCGCATGAGCTTTGCGAGGATCGCTTCACCCGAGTGGCCGAAAGGAGGATGACCGATATCGTGCGCAAGACATATGGCTTCAACCAGGTCTTCATTGGCTCCCAATGCCCTGGCGATCGTCCGACCGATTTGTGCCACTTCCAGCGTATGGGTTAGACGGGTGCGGTAATAATCCCCTTCATGGTTGATGAAAACCTGCGTTTTGTATTCAAGTCTTCGAAACGCTGAAGTGTGCAGGATTCGATCCCTGTCTCTTTGAAAACAGGTTCGGTAATCATGCTCATTTTCCTCGTGCAGCCTGCCTTTGGAGTCTCTGCTGCGAATTGCGTAAGGGGACAGGTTTCTCGCTTCCATTTCTTCCAATTCTTGCCTGTTGAAATGCATAGATTGTCTCCTCTCTCAATAAATGAGAGTGCCTAATTCTTCACCCAGTAAAGCCTTGTAAACATTTCCGGGAGCGTCGCCGCTGAATATAGACGCTGTCATTCCAGGAACAAGCTGACAGCACTGCTGCATGCATCTTACTTTTTCCAGCATGCCCCCTGTGACATCTACCTGCGATGATGAGTTCACTCCAGCACCCAGTTTTTGGGATTTCGATATGCGGGGAGTGAGCAAATTACATTTGGGATAATCTTCGAACACGCCAGCGTCAAGCCCTGCCAGCAGGATCCGCTCAGGTCGTAACAGAGGCGCCAGCCAGAGGAACAGTTCTTCCGTTGAGAGGATGCTTGCGTGCAAGTCAAGATCAAAAATGACATCGCCATAGATCACGGCATTGCCATGGTGTTGAAAACTGGTGCGCAGTGCTTCAAGATCATAATGCAAGGGCTTCCTGCGCGATGTCGTCAGGCAGACACACGGGGGGAAAGATTGAAAAGCGATACCGCTTGAAATGAGCAACTCCGTGAAGATGCGATCCAGTGCCCGGGCTTCTGTGAACACTTGCGTAAAACCAAACCAATCCTTTTCCGTGTAGACACCCGACCGGGTGGAGTATTTTTTGGCGGGAGTGTGGCCAAAGGAGCCGGAGCCATGTCCGATCAGCAGCTGCATGCCCGGATCGGCACGCGAAGCGTCCTTTATTTCCGTTAATACGCGCTCCATGGTCGAAAGCCTGACAGAATGCGGTTTGGCTTTATCCGTGATGAGTGAACCTCCGAGTTTTAAAAAGATTAACATCTGCTCCCAGACCGGATCGGCGAAAGCGCCGTTTTGATCACTTTTCCTGCACCTGCCTGCTTCAAGGCTGTCAGTACATTTTCACTGGTCCGCGTATTTACCAGCGCAAGGACATGGCCACCCAGTCCCGCTCCGGTCAGTTTCGCACCGTAAGCTCCGGATTTTATCGCGGTGGACACCAGCAGGTCCAGTTTCGGGTGAGATACTCCTAGTTTCGCCAGGTGTTCATGATTGAGGGTCAACAACATCCCCAATTGTTCCAGGTCTCCTTCTCGGATCAGCTTTCTCGCGGATTTGACAATCCAGTGAATGTCATCAAAAATATTTTTAACTTTTTCTTCATTACACTCTTTCAGATTTCTGACTTTGCTGACTGCATCAATCGTTTTGCTTCTTATGTTCGAATCCGCGACGAGAAATTCCATGGACTGATCCACATCCAACCTGGTGAAAGGCTTATTTTTAATAAAGTAGATCGGTTCTTCGTAGGCAATCACTGTGTTGTCAATTCCTGAAGGAGTACCATGGTGGACTTTTTCAATTTCAAAAGCGATTCTGCAAATTTCTTTCTGAGACAATGGTTTTCCCACAAACGCGCTCACAGCCCGGGTAATTGCAACAGCGATGCTGGCACCAGATCCCAATCCGGCGGCGATCGGAATTGCAGACGTGATTTTCAACTCGAACGGGGGGGGATTTTGAATTTTCAGATAATCGAATACTGTCCGAAGCGAAAAAGAGTACGCGTCGTGGATATTCTGAGCTGAATAAAGCTTTTGAAAATTCACCTCCGGAGCGCTGATCATTATCCGTCCGGGACCACCGCGAATTTCCGGAGCAATCACTGCTTTGGCGCGGAGGGTATGAACCGGTATGGCGATGGCAGGGTAACCATACACAACGGCATGTTCGCCAAAAAGGATGCATTTAGCTGGTGCAGAAGCAGAGATCGATGGCATCTTTGTGTTAATTTACAGCAAATGGAGTCAGTTTTGGCAAAATATAATACACGATCAGAACGGAGATGGCGTAAAGGATGAATGTAATTTGCAGCGGTCGATCAGAGATAACCAGATCCTCGGGAGCGCCACCCGAATTTTTCACCGTGATCAGGTACAGATATCGAAAGATACCGTACACGACAAAAGGAATCGTGAGCATTGTAAAATAATTGCCGACAGTATTTTCTGCCTGGAACGTGTACAAGCTGTATGCTACGATGGTTGTACCGGAGACAATGGTTATGAATTGATCCAACAGCGGGATGGAGTAACCATCAAGAACAGGACGGTGCATGCCCGCCTCTTCGGATTTCGCAAGCAAAGCCAGCTCGGCGCGCCGTTTGCCAAACCCCAGATAGAGGGCCAATAATGTTGTCACGACATAAAGCCAGGGGGAGAAGCGCTGCACGGATATCAACGCCACTCCACCTGCTACTCGTAAAACGAATCCTGACGCAACGATCAGCACATCCAATATGGGGATGTGTTTCAACCATTTTGAATACGCCAGATTGATTAGAAAATAAACCGCGACGATGATCCAAAACCACCCACCAAATAACAGCGCTGCGAAAAGTGAAGCGATGAGCAGTATCACTGCGAATGTTATGGCTATCGAAACGGGAAGAGCTCCGGATGCAATTGGGCGCAGTTTCTTTGTCGGATGAATCTGGTCGTTGGTCTTGTCGAATATGTCGTTAAAAATATAAACACTGCTGGAAACAAAGCAGAAAACCAAAGCACCCGCTAATGTGCGAAGCAGGTAAGCACCATTGAAGAGGTTGGCATCGAAAACCAACGCGGCGACAACGAAAACGTTTTTTGTCCATTGTTTCAATCGCATTGATCTGATAAGTGCACTGGCCATGAGATATTTATATCATATTTGTTAATATGCACGCCTTCAGTTAGAATATTACTGCCATGAAAAAGCGTTTGGATGTTTTGATGCATCAGCGAGGGCTGGCCGATAGCCGCTCCCAGGCTCAGAGACTGATCATGGCAGGCGAGGTGGAAATATGCGGGCAGAGAGCTTTGCATGCCTCGGACACCATCGATGAACATGAGGAGATCACGATCAGAGCAAAGACGAGATATGTGTCCAGGGGGGGGGAGAAACTTGAGGCAGCTTTGGTTGGATTCAACCTCACGGATCTGAAAGGACTGGCATGCGCAGATGTTGGCGCTTCGACGGGAGGATTCACGGATTGCTTGCTGCAGCATGGTGCTGCCCGAGTTTATTCGATTGATGTCGGATATGGTGAGCTGCATTGGAAGCTGCGCAATGATTCCAGGGTTTGTGTCATGGAAAAAACGAACGCGCGATACGTGAAAAGTCTGCCTGAAAAAATCGGGCTGGCGGCTGTCGATGCGTCGTTCATCTCCCTGAAGAATTTGTTGTGCGTTATCCGTGGCTGGCTGGCTTCTCCAGATTCAAGTATCATCGCGCTCATCAAGCCACAGTTCGAAGCCGGGAAAATCGAAGCCGGTAAGCACAAAGGAGTGATTCGTGATCCCCTTGTGCACAGAGAGGTACTGCGATCTGTGTTGGGGTATGCATTAGCCAATGGCTTTGGAATTCACGGTCTGATTCGCAGCCCTTTGCTGGGGCCAAAAGGAAACATTGAATTTCTGACCATGCTGAATCAAAAGACTTCTCAAAATGCACGGCTAGATGAAATGATCGATGTGGTCCTTCCAACCGATGTTGAGCTGCGATAAAGTCCAAAATCAAAATAAGGTATACTTTGACGCGTCATGAACACGGACCACATCCGCAATTTTTGCATCATTGCCCATGTCGATCACGGCAAGTCCACACTGGCTGACCGGCTGTTACAACTGACGGGAACGATTTCTGAAAGAGAGATGGTGAGCCAGGTGTTGGATACCATGGATCTTGAGCGGGAGAAAGGGGTGACCATCAAGGCTTCTGCGGTGAGGATGACCTATAAAGGATCCGTTGGAGGAGAATATGAGCTGAACCTGATCGATACGCCCGGTCATGTCGATTTCAACTACGAGGTGAGCCGCGCGTTGGCAGCATGTGAAGGAGCGTTGCTGATCGTAGACGCGACCCAGGGCATTGAAGCGCAGACGCTGGCCAACTTGTATCTTGCACTGGACTCCAGTCTCACGATTGTGCCCATTATCAATAAAATCGATCTCCCTTCAGCGCAGGCTGACCTGGTAGCCGAGGACCTTCAGTCTCTCTTAGGAGTGAAAGATGGTGAAATCATCAGGATCAGCGCAAAAGAAGGCACGAATGTGGAACAGGTCCTTGACGCTGTCGTGGAGAGGATTCCCCCACCTGTGGGCAGGCTGGACCATCCACTGCAGGCTTTGATCTTCGATTCGCATTATGATTCATACAAAGGGGTGATCGCTTATGTCCGGGTCATGGATGGGTCGATCCATCTCGATGACGTCATCAGATTGATGTCTTCCAAAACCGACATCAAACCGGTTGAGATTGGGATATTTTCGCCGACGCTCAAATCTACAGGTATTCTTGAACCGGGAGACGTCGGGTACATCGCGACAGGTCTGAAGACCGTTAAAGAATGCCGCGTGGGGGATACGATCACACGTGCTTCCGATCCGGCCAGCGATCCTCTGCCGGGATACACCTATCCGAAACCAATGGTTTTTGCCGGAATCTACCCGGTGGAAGGCGATGATTACAGCGACCTGAAAGAAGCAATTGAAAAATTGCAGCTGAATGATGCCAGTTTAACGTATCAGACGGAAACCTCACAGGCTTTAAATTTCGGCTTTCGATGCGGTTTTCTTGGGCTCTTTCACATGGAAATCATCCAGGAACGTCTGGAACGTGAGTACGACCTGGATATTGTTGTCACTGCGCCGTCGGTTGAGTATGAATTGGATTTGCAGGATGGACAGGTCCTGACGATTGACTCTCCGGCAAAATTACCCGATGAGGCTTCGATCCAGGAGATACGCGAACCATGGATGAGGCTCGAAATTATCACCCCGACAGATTATTACGGAACGATCATGGATCTCGTCACGAAGCGCCATGGAAGCTTTTTAGGACAGGACTATCCCGCACCGAACAGAGTCCAGCTCAATTTTGAGATCCCGCTTTCCGAGATCATTATCGATTTCTTCGATGATTTGAAATCGCGCAGCCGGGGTTATGCCTCGATGGACTATCAGTTCATCGGTTACCGCCCGGGCGAATTGGTCAAGCTGGAAGTGCTGGTCGGTGGAGAACCTGTTGATGCACTCGCAGCCATTGTGCACAAGGACCAGGCTTACCACAAAGGACAAAAACTGGTTTCAAAATTGAAGGAGTTGATTCCACGTCAGTTGTTTGATGTGGCGATTCAGGCATCCGCCAGTGGTCGGATCATCTCCCGGGCAAACGTGAAAGCATTGCGTAAGGATGTGTTAGCGAAATGTTATGGGGGAGATATCACCAGGAAGAAGAAGCTATTGGAAAAACAAAAAAAGGGGAAACGCCGCATGAAAATGGTTGGCGCCGTGGAAATACCCCAGGATGCTTTTATGGCGGTATTAAGGTTGGAGGAGGATTGAGTTTATCAACAGAAAAAAAGGGGGCCGGACTTTTACGCTGGATTCCAGGTCTGATTTTGAGTATCGGGGCAATTCTCCTCCTGGTTCTGCGGTTGAATTGGAATGATTTGATCCGATCCTTCTCACAGATTCAACTGGTCCCTTTTTCTGCCGCGATGGGTTTATTTGTCCTGTCCTTGATTGCGCGTTCGGCAGCCTGGCGTTTTTTTATGAAAAATGAAGTGACTCTGCGGGATGCTTTTTTGGTGGAGAATGAGGGCTACCTCTTAAATAATCTCCTGCCATTTCGGCTTGGTGAACTGGGTAGAGCAGTGATCATGGGAAGAATATCGGGCAGAGGCATGGCGCATGTCCTCTCCACGATCGTTATTGAAAGGATCACAGACATCGCCTTCGCTGCCATTCTCATCTCTCTGACATTGTCGCAAGCTGTGGGGAAAAGCACGCTTCCCTTGATCTCCTGGATTGTTCTTGGAGCAGTGCTGATCGGCATGATTGTTCTGGTGCTGGTCGTCCTCTACCATCAGAAGGTTCAGCGCTTTTTGGATGCTCATCACTTTAAAAACGAATTCACTGAATCGAAAATTAAGGGAGGTTTAAAGAACTTTCTCGCAGGCCTGGCAGTCATTAAAGAAGGGAAATACTTAATCGGTGGGTTTTTGATCATGGCATTTTCATGGGTGATTGCACTCATGGAGTACTTCGTGTTGATGAGGATCTTTCTACCGGAGGCCCCTTTTTGGTGGACTGTACTGGGTTTAGGATCACTTGCGCTGGGTGTGGCAATCCCTTCCGCTCCTGCCAATGTCGGCGTATTTGAGGTAGCGCTGGTCGGTGCATTGGCATTAGTTGGCGTTTCAAATCATACCGCAACCGCTTACGCTCTTGTCATTCACATGACCCATTTTACTGTCACCTGTGTGCTTGGTCTGATTGGGCTTAGAATCCATGGCAGTTCGCTTTCAGCCATCTGGCGAGATCTCAGGCAAAAGCCATCTCTGGAGATTAACGAGGAGCAGGAATGAAAGATCAGTACTTGATTACAGGCGGTGCGGGATTCATTGGTAGTAATTATGTCAACAGGTTATTAAAACGAGGAGAAGCAGTCACAATTTATGATAATCTCTCCAGGAGTGGTTCGGTACGAAATCTGGAATGGCTTAAAAAAGAAAACGGGGCAGGATCGTTTGAGCTGATTGTGGAAGATATTCGCAACGGTGAAGCGCTTAAAAAAGCCGCGGCAAACAAGACCGTCATCATCCACCTGGCGGCTCAGGTTGCCGTCACGACCTCTGTGATCGACCCTCGCGATGATTTTGAGATCAACGCGCTTGGTACATTTAATTCGCTGGAAGCTGCCCGGTCACTGAAGAAGGAACCTTTATTCATATACGCTTCAACAAACAAAGTCTATGGGGGTATGGAGGAGATCGAGCTGCAAGAAACTGCCACCCGATATCAATACCGATCGCTGAAAAGGGGGATTTCAGAGTCTTACCCCATCAATTTTCATTCGCCGTATGGCTGCTCAAAAGGCTGCGGCGATCAGTACGTCAGAGATTACCAGCGCATGTACAGCCTGCCCTCCTATGTTTTCAGGCAGAGCTGCATTTATGGACCAAGGCAATTTGGTATAGAGGATCAGGGCTGGGTGGCTTGGTTTGTGATCGCCGCGATCACAAACCGCAAGATCAAGATATACGGAGATGGAAAACAGGTGCGCGACCTTCTTTATATCGATGACTTACTGGACGCGTACGATGCCGCTGCCGCTGATGGAGGAAAACATGCGGGGGAAATTTTTAATCTGGGGGGAGGTGGCAGAAATTCCTTATCCGTCTATCACGAATTTTTCCCTCTGATCGAAAAGCTGCTTGGTAAAGAAATCCCGGTCGAGTGGGGCGGATGGAGGCCTGGTGATCAGAAAGTATACGTATCCGATATCCACATGGCGCAGGAATTGTTGGGCTGGTCACCGAAAATTGGTGTAGAGGAAGGAATTAAGAAATTATTTGACTGGGTTCAAGAAAACGAGAATTTGTTCTTGAAGTAAATGAACATATTAATTAACCTGACATACTACCGTCCGCACACAAGCGGATTGACCATCTATGTCGAACGATTGGCAAAAGCGTTCGTGCAGTTAGGGCATAGGGTCACGATTCTCACATCGCGGTATGAACGCACCTTGCAGAAAACTGAAACGCGGGATGGGGTCAAGATCATCCGGGTGCCAGTTCTTTTCCGAATCAGCAAAGGTGTGGTCATGCCCACCCTCGTTTTCTATTTGATCAAAGAATTTTTACGGCATGATGTCATCCACATACATTTACCTCAGTTTGACGCTGCCGCGGTCGCTTTCTGGAGCAGATTACTCCACAAACCGACGATATTGACTTACCACTGCGATTTGATCATGCCACGTGGTTTGTTGAATTGGCTCGCCAACCAGGCAGTCCATCTCATGAATCGTATTGCAGCTGTATTTGCCCATCGTATCGTGACTTACACGCAGGACTACGCCAATCACTCTGTCTTCCTCAGGCACTATTTAAAAAAGCTGGATGTGATCAAACCTCCAGTTCAACTTCCTGAAGTAACCCCCCGCGAAATCGAAGAGTTCCAACAAAGGACCAACGCAACACATAAACGACCCGTTATTGGAATGGCTGCCAGATTTGCCACCGAGAAAGGTGTGGAGGTGCTGATCAAAGCTTTACCTATTGTGCGTGAGTCGCATCCAGCAGCAGTTATCCAATTTGCGGGACCACATGAGCAGATCGTAGGCGAGGAACAATATGCCAAAAAGCTGATGCCGGCGATTCGAGATCTGGAAAAACAGCAGGCATGGCGATTTCTGGGAATTCTGAACGAAAAGGAATTGACGAAATTTTACGCGAATATTGATTTGCTTGTCGTGCCCAGCCTGAACTCAACCGAAGCTTTCGGACTGGTTCAGATCGAAGCGATGTTGATGGGTAAGCCCATCGTCGTGTCAGACCTTCCCGGTGTTCGGCAGCCTGTTCAATGGCACCACATGGGGGAGGTGGTTGCGGTGGGAGATCCCAAAAAACTTGGACAGGCCATTCTGGGCATCCTTCAGGACCGGGAGCGATACCGTATTGAAAAAGAAGAACTGGACAGGCAGTACTCACCTGAGGCTGTTGCCAAAGAATACATCAAGCTTTTTCAAAGAGTTGCCGAAGGGTTACAATAGGATCAAAACTTGGTAGAAACAATCGACTTCCTCTGGAAGAATATCTCCCAGCTGCCTTACTTTCGAGGTTTATTACGGGCTGTTGAAAGCAAATTCTATCAGGGAATTCCTTTAATCGATCCGGTTCTGGATCTGGGCAGCGGGGACGGTCATTTTGCATCGGTCGCCTTTCGCCAGGCGATTGCGTGCGGGGTGGATCCCTGGATGAACCCGATTATTGAGTCAAAGGCGGTTGACGTGTATCGCAACTTGATCCGCGCTGAAGGAGCCTCTTTACCCTTGCCGGACAATTGCTACGGCACAGTCATCAGTAATTCAGTTCTTGAGCATATCCCTGTACTCGAACCCGTTCTGGAGGAGGTGAACCGGGTTCTGCGCCGAAACGGGAAATTCATTTTTTGCGTTCCCAACCACCGGTTTTTGGAATCACTTTCCATGGCAGAAATTTTTAAAAAGATGAAGTTCAGAGGATTGGCGAAAACCTATCAACATTTCTTTAATTGGATTTCCAGGCATTATCACTGTGACGATCCCGCCAGATGGACCGAGAGATTGCGGAATGCTGGTTTTAAAATTGAAAGGTATTTTCACTACTTTTCTTTATCTGCTTTTCACGTGCTCGAATGGGGGCACTACTTTGGATTGCCGTCGTTGGTCTGGAAAAAATTATTTAACAGGTGGATCCTGGTGCCTGAAAAGTGGAACCTTCTCTTCACGGAAACAATAACCCGGAAGCACTACCTGGAGGGAGAAAGACCCAATGATGGAGTGTACACGTTTTACATATCTTCGAAAATTCAATAAGGCAGGTCTTCAGGAAGATCAGTAACTTGGTTAAAATTGAGCGAAATGATGACTGAACCCAGCGTTTTGGATGTTGTAAAAGAGAAACTTCATTTTTGGAAGAGACCTTCACGGGTCGGTAAAAATATCGTTCTGCCTGAAGATACTGTTTCGACCGCGGGACCTTCGCAGAGAAATCGAAAATTTCCTTACTTTTCAATTTTAACCATACTGATGGGCTTGCTGGCGCAAAGCTTTCTGGAGAAGACACCTCAATCCATCCTGCCGGCCGTAATTTTTTATGTTGGATGTGCCACTTCACTCATCGCGGCATTCATGCGAAACGAGATACTCCTTGGATCCATCCACAAAAAAACTGAGGGCCAGGCCTTCTCCATGGCAGTTCGCTGGGTTCCATTGCTGATCAGCCTTCTTTTTTCAGTTGCTGCATTTCTTGCGTTTCGAGGCAATCAATTCACCTGGATAAACCTGTCCTTATGGTGTCTGGCAGCATTTTTCTTTTGGCTTTCACTTCGGGAAAAAAATACGCCTGGTCATCTATTTAAAGCGGTATGGAAAAAAATATCCCATAGGAAGCTGAAGCTGAAGCTGAAGATTACGCCGTTTGTCGTATTAATGTTGGCGACCTCGCTGATCATTGTTTATTTCAGGTTCCATGATCTAAGCGGCACTCCTGGCGAAATGTTCAGTGATCACGCTGAAAAACTCCTTGATGTGAGCGACATTCTTGAGGGTAAGTTTTCGATTTTCTTCCCAAGAAATACCGGAAGGGAAGCGATTCAAATGTATTTGACCGCGGGCATTGCCGGGATTTTTCACACAGGTATATCCTTCATGTCGCTCAAAATCGGCACAGCGCTGGGTGGCCTGCTCACGCTGCCGTATGTTTTTTTGCTGGGAAAATACCTGTACAACAAGTGGGTAGGTTGGCTGGCGTTTTTCCTTGCGGGGATAGCCTACTGGCCGAATGTCATCTCTCGCGTGGGTTTGAGATTCCCGTTCTATCCACTATTTGTTGCCCCGGTTTTTTATTATTTGATTCGGGGTATTCGTGAATCCAGCAGGAATAAATTAATCCTGGCAGGTTTTTTGCTTGGATTGGGCCTTCACGGGTACAGCCCGATACGAATTCTTCCGATCATAGTTGTTCTGGCTTTTGGAATTTTTATCACGCACCGAAGTTCGAAAGACAAAAAAATTTCAGCAATCTGGACTCTTTTTGTTTTGGGGATCGCGGCATTGATCATATTTTTACCTTTGCTGCGCTACTGGATCGAAGACCCGGGAGGATTTAACAGCCGGGCAATCAGCCGCATTACGAGCATTGAAGCTCCGTTTAACGAAACACCATTCCTGGTGTTTTTAAAGAATTTTTGGAAAGCCAGCGTCATGTTCTTTTACAAGAACGGTCAGATATGGGTTCACTCCATCCCTGGCCGTCCCGCCTTGGATTTGGTCAGCGCATCTTTCTTTTTTATTGGCGTGATTGTCGTGCTGACCAGGTACCTGCGGCAAAAGAACTGGGAAGACATTTTTCTGCTTCTTTCTGTTCCCTTGCTGCTGATGCCTTCCATTCTCTCGATCGCGTTCCCGGATGAGAATCCTTCGTTAAACAGAACAGGAGGCGCGATCATACCTGTCTTCATTATCGCTGCAGTTGGCTTCTACGCGCTTTTTTCAGCTTTACACAAGAGCCTGTCAGGCGGTGTGTGGAAGGGTGCAGTTGCCTCGTGCGCGGTTCTTTTTTTACTGATGTCAGCGGGCAGCAATTACAAGCTTGTTTTTGAGCAGTATCGCGAAGGTTTTCTTGCCGGAGCCTGGAACACAAGTGATATTGGGACCGTGATCAGGAACTTCAGCGAGCTGACCGGGTCCCCGGACAACGCGTTTGTTGTTCCCTATCCCCATTGGGTTGATACTAGGCTGGTGGGAATCAATGCTGGTTTTCCGCAGAAGGATTATGCGCTCTGGCCAGAAGATTTCCCATCTACTATCGCATTGGATGGAAAAAAAATTTTCATTCTTAAAGGAGATGACCAGGAGGATCTGGATTTATTGAGAACGTACTATCCGGAGGGTATTCTTTATCGTCATCGTGACGAATACCAGGGCAAAGATTTCGTTTATTGGCTGGTTGTATCAGAATAAAGAAGATAAAAACGAGGTTCAACGTTTTGAACAAAGACCATAACAATAAATTTCCATGGGAAGTCCTTCTGATCGTCATCGTGCTGGCTGGCGCGTACCTCAGGCTTGTGGGGATGGACTGGGATGGCACCTATCATTTGCATCCTGACGAGCGGTTTTTGAACATGGTCGAAACAGCCATCCGGCCGGTGCATTCGATCAGTGAGTATTTTGACACCTCGAATTCTACGCTCAATCCACATAATGTCGGTTATTCGTTTTTTGTTTATGGAACACTTCCGATATTTCTCGTTCGCTTTGTTGCTGAACTGGTCAACCATACCGGTTATGACCAGGTGCAGCTGGTGGGAAGAGCATGTTCCGCGATGGCTGATATCGGCACGATTATCCTGGTTTATTTCGCTGCCCAGAATTTATTTAGAAAAAAATGGCTGGGATTGCTTGCGGCAGGCTTTTACGCATTTTCAGTGCTGCCGATACAACTTTCACATTATTTTACCGTTGACACGTTCAGTGTTTTTTTTGCCATGCTGACAGTATTGCTCCTGTCCTATATCCAAAGAATGGACGGGGGAGAACTACTTCAGGAGAAAAAAAGTCGTCAAAGATGGATTGCCAGGGTCATCATTTTTTCCGCGTTTGCAGGTATTACACTGGGAATGGCAGCCGCTTCAAAAATCAACACCGTCCTGCTCGCCCTGATATTTCCCTGCGCTTTCATCTTTTCCCGGTGGTTCTGGAACAAAGAAAATCGGCCTAACAACTCCATGCAAGTGATGCTTGCCGGGTGGGTTACCGCGGCGGTATTGTTCATCATCACGTTTCGGATTCTTCAGCCTTATGCGTTTGCTGGTCCCGGGATTATGAGCGGGTTGAACGAACGCTGGCTGGCAAATCTTAAGGAACTGAGCGCTTTGAGCAATTCGACCAGCGGGTATCCGCCCTCCGTGCAATGGGCGAACAGGGATATTTTTTTTGCCATTGGGAATTTGGTCAAGTTCGGCCTGGGCATCCCTCTGGGGGTCCTGTCGATCGCAGGCGCCGCCCTTGGCCTTTTCCTGGTTGAAAAAAAGGACCGCCCCGCGTTCCTGATGCTCTTCACCTGGGGGATTGGTTACACGTTTTGGCAAGCATCCCAACATACGAACAGCATGCGCTATCTGATCATTGTGTATCCTTTCTTCTGCATTTTTTCCGCTGTGTTTTTGGTGTCCTTATGGAACAGGATCAAGGATGGTGTTGCCGGACGGAAATGGATCTCCAGGGTAATGCGGGTTTCCTTGGTGATTGTGACACTGTTTGTTCTCATTGCTACCGCTGCCTGGGCGTACGCGTTTACCGGGATTTACACAAGACCGATCACGCGGATTGAGGCCAGCGAGTGGATTTTCAATAACATCCCGGGACCCATAAACCTGCATATCGAGACAGAAGAGGGAGAAAGAAACCAGCCTTTAGCCTATCCCTACTCGTTGATCCTGACCAGTGAAAGGAAAATCAGCCTGACCTTTGTGCCAAGCCAAAGCGGGGATGTGGTCAGTGTGAATTTCGATTTTTTGCGAGATCCCTCGCTGTCGATCGATGAAAAAACGGTACAGATCGATCTGGTTGACACCACGAAGGAAATTACTTACACATCGATCATCCGCAGCGATTTTCTTGGCCTCGTCGATCCCAGAGGGTCTCCTTATTCCGTGATGTTTGATGCGGCCGTACCGGTCGAAGAGGGACAAGCTTATACCCTTGAAATGCAAATCATTCAACCACAGAAGAGTTTGAGCATAATGGGTGAAATCAACCTGGTTATCTCTGGGGGTGGCGTGTTGCGGGAGGAATATTTGGTCGAGGCGGCTCAGCTGCTGCGCCAGGGAGAATCCTGGCAGACACCGTTCACGCCCTCCATTGAAGGCAACCTGAGTGGCATCTCTCTTTACAGGGTGCTGGATTGGAGCCCTTCCGGGCGTGCTGGTATTCTGGAAGCGACCGTGTACGCGGTCAGTGACAGCGGTTTGGTCGCGATGGCGAAATCGACTGCCGATCTCCCTGCAACGGTGAATGTTCTTTCTGGTAAGGAAGTCACTTTCCTGTTCCCTGAGCCAATCCGATTGGTACCAAATATTCAATATATCCTCGAGTTGCGTAACGCTCAGCATCAAGGATCAATTGCCGTGTACGGCAGCAAACAGGCCCTTGAAAGTTCCTGGGACGATCCCCTTCCGTACCCAGTTTATGGTTCAAATGCTTTTGATTACTACAACGGGATTTACCGCACAGACCTGAATTTTGAGCTCTACTGGGATGACAATATCGAAAAATTCGAGCGAATGATCGATATTCTAGATAAAGCAGACACGTTGTTCATAAGTTCGAACCGGCAGTGGGGAAGCTTAAGCCGGCTGCCTGGTTATTACCCCCTGGCAACGCAATATTACCGCGCACTGCTTGGGTGCCCGGTGGATAAGGAAGTACCATGGTGCTACAGCGTGGCGGAACCCGGTATGTTCACGGGCGCGCTGGGTTTTGAATTGGTCAACACATTTACTTCGGAACCCTCCATTGGTCCTTTTAAGGTGAACACGCAATTTGCGGAAGAGGCTTTCACGGTCTATGATCATCCAAAGGTGTTCGTTTTCCGGAAAACCGAGTCATTTGATCTGGAAGAAGTGAAGCGGATTTTAGGATCCGTTCAACTGACCGGTGTGCCGTCCATAAACAGGTATGACGGAACAGATCCCAGCAACCTCATGTTAACCGAGGACAGGTCCTCCCGGCAGCTGGCTGCAGGCACATGGAACGAGCTTTTCCCGTCGGAATCGCTGCTCAACAGGTCTCCCGTGATCGCGCTGCTCGTGTGGTATCTGTTCATGACTGCGTTGGGTGTTTGTTCTTTTCCATTGACCCGCATTGTCTTTAAGGGTCTGAAAGACAAAGGGTATGGTTTCAGCCGCATGTTGTCCTTGCTGGCCATTGCGTGGCTGGTTTGGATCAGCGGCTCAAAAGGGATCTCGGTCACGAAGGGGTTGATCTTCTTTTCGCTGGCAGGTTATTTTTTGTTCAACGTCATCCTGGCATGGATATTCTGGAAAGACATCCAGCAAGACCTCAAAAACCACTGGCGGGTATTCTTAAACACTGAGATCGTATTGTTAGGTTTCTTCATCTTTTTCCTGATGATCCGGATTGGCAATCCTGATCTCTGGCACCCCTGGAAGGGTGGAGAGAAGCCGATGGATCTTTCATATTTCACCGCTGTTTTGAAATCAGATACATTTCCTCCTTATGACCCCTGGTTTTCTGGAGGATACATCAATTATTATTATTACGGTTTCGTCATCGTGGGCATGCCGATCAAGCTGCTTGGAATATCACCTGCCATCGCATACAACCTGATCCTGCCCACGCTGTTCAGCCTGGTGGGTGCCGGTGCGTTTTCCATCGGCAGCACAGCGGCCTACCAGATAAGAAAAAGTTCAATGAAAAGCAGCGTTGACAGAAAAGGTGAATTTCCAGATTGGGCGGGTGGGTTGATAGCATCCATCGTGATACTTGTTCTTGGTAACCTGGGCACCGTTGGCGTGATCATCAATGGTTTTCAGAAGATCGGGTCTGAAAGCGGGAATTTTCAGGACGCCTCATTTTTTCAGCGCCTGGCCTGGACCTTTCGGGGGATCGGTGGTTTTTTCAGTGGCAAGAATTTTCCATACGCTCCAGGTGAGTGGTACTGGTTGCCCAGCCGAGCCATACCTGGAGAAGCCATCACGGAATTCCCATATTTTACATTCCTGTACGCGGACCTTCACGCTCACCTGCTGGCTTTACCGGTTACCATCACGGCGCTGGGCTGGTCATTGGCAATGGTTCTGCGTCAATGGGACTGGGCAGGGACACGCAGACGTTTTGGCTGGCTCAATTTTGGCCTGACGTTGAGTGTAGGTGGATTGATCATCGGTGCCCTGCGGCCGACAAACACATGGGATACGTACACCTACCTGCCGTTTGCGCTGATTGCCGTGCTGTATTCAGCAGTGCGATATGGGATTTTCCTTCCTGAATTTTTCAAGGGGAGAAAGAAGGTTTTCGCAAAAATATTGCTTGCTGCCCTTTGCATGCTGGTCTTGTTTGGCTTATCATACGTCATGTATCAAGACTTTTCCGAATGGTACAGGCAGGGGTACAACGCTGTTGATTTTTGGGCGGGAGATCGAACACCCTTGGGATCTTATGTCACGCACTGGGGTTTGTTCTTGTTTATCTTTTTCAGCTGGTTGTTTGTGGAAATTAAGAATTGGATGGCCGAGACTCCCGCATCAGCCTTGGAGCGATTGAGGCCATACCGTGAAGTGATCTGGATCGGATTTGGCTGCATCCCGGTACTGATGATCCTCTCGTTAATTGCTGGGATTGAGATTAGTTTGGCGGTGATCCCCTTGATCGCCGCGGGAGCCATCCTGATCTTCAGGCGGCAGTACCCTGACATTAAAAGATTCCTTCTTTTCATGATGCTGACAGGCCTGTTGTTGACCCTGGTCGTGGAGGTCGTCGTTCTCCGGGGCGATATTGGACGGATGAACACGGTTTTTAAAATTTACATGCAGGCCTGGACGCTGAACGCGCTCGCATCTGGAGGCATGTTGTTCAGCTTATGTGGTCGCTTAATGCAAATCAATGGCAGGGCGCGAAAAGTCTGGCTGGCGTTATTCATTGCATTAACCATGGGCGCTTTCTTGTTCACGATCACGGCGACTTTTGATAAGATTACAGACAGGATGAGCGCGGACGCACCCCATTCTCTGGATGGATCGCTGTATATGAAAACCTCCACTTACTACGAAAGCGAACGCACCATGGACCTGGAGCAGGATTATCAGGCAATCCGCTGGATGCAGCAGAATATCGAAGGAACTCCAACGATCGTGGAAGGAAGCGTATCGGAATACCGGTGGGGATCACGATACACGATCAACACGGGCTTGCCGGGTGTTGTCGGATGGAACTGGCATCAGCGCCAGCAGCGGGGAGTATATTCGGCAGAACTGGTTCAGCGCCGCGTGGATGAGGTGGGTAACTTTTATAATACGGTTAACCTGGACGAGGTGCAGAAATTTCTTCAAAATTATCACGTCAAATATATAGTCGTTGGACAGATGGAAAAAGCAATTTACAGTGAAGAAGGAATACAAAAATTTGACATCAACTCAGGGATTTTGTGGATAGAGGTTTTTCAATACAAGGACACGAAGATCTACAAGGTGCTGGAATAAGATGACTCCTGTTATTGGCTGGTTCGTGACATCACTTTGGTTGGGATTGCTGTCCTTTCCGATTGCCTTCAAGTTCTTTCCCAAATTGGCAGACCGCGGTTATTCCATGGCGAAGGCGTTGGGGATCCTGCTCAACAGTTACATTTTCTGGCTGCTTGCGTGTGGTCAGATCCTGCCGAACTCAACAAGTGGCGTTCTCACCGCGACAATCATCCTTGCCTTCATCAGCTATTTATGTCTTAAAAGCGTGGGCTGGAGGGAATTCCTCGCCTGGTGCAAATCGAACATCAGCCTTCTCATTACGTGCGAATTGGTTTTTCTGATCAGTTTTCTTGCCCTGGTCTTTCTTCGATCGATGAACCCGGAGATCGCCAACACTGAAAAACCGATGGAACTTGCCTTCATTAATTCCATTTTAAGATCCCCGTCATTTCCGCCTGCTGATCCATGGCTTTCGGGCTATTCGATTTCCTACTATTACTTTGGTTATGTCATGATTTCCGCCTTGATACGACTGACGGTCGTCAGTTCCGGTATTGGATACAATCTGGCTTCAGCAACGTGGTTCGGGCTGACCGCTCTGGGCGCATTCGGTATCCTCTTCAATATCGTGTTTCGATCCAAAAAAAGTCGCGGAAAACCGCTGCTGGCAGGTTTGTTAGGCCCGCTGTTCCTCTTGATCGTATCCAACCTTGAGGGACTGCTTGAGGTGCTGCACGCCAGGAGGCTCTTTTGGAAAGCTGATTCAACTGGAGCGTGGGTATCAAAATTCTGGACATGGCTGGATATCATGGATCTCAATCAAGCCCCTGCACATCCTGCTTCATGGATACCGCAGCGCTGGATGTGGTGGTGGCGAGCCAGCCGGGTTGTGACGCAATACGACCTTTTCGGCAATCATAAAGAAGTGATCGATGAATTCCCGTTCTTTTCCTACTTGCTGTCCGATCTTCATCCGCATGTACTTGCGATGCCTTTTGTCCTGCTGGCGATCGGTTTTGCCGTTCAATCGTTCTTTTACTGGGTGGATGATGGTTCAAGAAGCTTCAGCTTAAAGGCTTGGATGAAACAACCTTCATTCTGGCTGTGTTCGTTAATTTTCGGCAGCCTGGGTTTTCTGAACACGTGGGATCTGCCATTCTACCTGGCCTTCATCAGCTTTCTTTTTGCGCTGGCCAGGTATTCTGAAAACGGAAAATTTTGGGCGGGAGCGCGGGATTTTGTCAGGTTTTTCCTGTTGATACTTGGCACCGGGATCGTGTTGTTCTCGCCCTTTTATGTCAGTTTTCAATCCCAGGCTGGTGGGATATTGCCCAGTCTGGAGTTCTTCACCAGGGGAGTGCATTTCTGGGTGATGTTTGGCGCTCTGCTGGTCCCGATTTGTTGCTGGCTGGTTTGGAAGATCTGGAAGAACAGAGGCCGCATCTCGCTCAAGAATGGCGTATTTTTCACGGCAGGTGTCCTGCTGGTGTTATTCGGAACCTCGTGGTCATTGGGGTGGCTGCTGTCTTCCTCGCGGCAGTGGAGCGAAAAGCTATTAGCCAGCTCCTCGCAGCTGATTAACCGGATAGGATTAAAAATGCAGGCAAGCGGTCTGACTTTTTCCGCGATCCATGGGAATGTGGATAAGAACACACTGTTGCTGGAATCATTTACGGCAAGATTCCGGTCGCCTGGCACCTGGTTGGTGATTGGCGCGATCGTGTTTGGAGCCTGGAGCTTGCTGTCGGGTACAAAATCAGAGGGCAAAAATCAGGACCCACTCAGTGAGAAGATTATTCAACCAGATTCCGCGGAAAGGAAACCGATCAAAGGTTTGATCCCCGTGATGATTTTGTTCGGAGCCGCGTTGAGCCTGGCACCTGAATTTGTTTACCTGCAGGACCAGTTTGGCTGGCCGATTAACACCTACTTCAAGTTCTATTTTGCCGCCTGGATATTCTGGGGTCTTTCTGCCGCTTATTGTTTTTGGTCACTGATCAATCTGGCCAGGAAGGGCTGGCGCATCGCCGGAGTCACCTTGTCAATACTTTTCGTTCTTGGGGGATTGGTTTATCCGATTTTAGGCTCGTATTCGAAAAGCAACGGTTTTCATATCGAAGATTTAACTCTGGATGGTCTGGCATTCAGGGATCAGTATTTTCCTGAAGAGGAAGTCGGAATCGAGTGGTTGAGGAACGCTCCTTATGGATATGTTGTTGAGGCAATTGGCGGGCAATACAGCGAATATGCGCGCATCGCGACAGAAACAGGATTACCAAACGTGCTGGGATGGCCGGGACATGTCAATCAGTGGCGCGGCGGAGTGGAGGAAATGGGTTCTCGTGAGGCGGATGTAAGGCTGCTTTATGAAAGCTCAAACTGGGACGAGGCAGCTTCGGTTCTGGACCGTTACCTTGTCCGTTACGTGATTGTGGGCTCCCTGGAAAAATCCAGATATCCTGGGCTTGAGGAAGAAAAATTTACCAACCATTTAAGGATCGCGTTTCAAAATCCATCTTTGACCATTTACGAGTATTCAGGTGCATGGAATGATTGACATCGCTTCTCGAAAAAAAAAGCTCCCCAGCTGGTATTTTCTTGTTTTATTGGGAATTACCTTGGCCGCTTTTGGATTGCGCATGATCCGGCTGGATCGTGTTGCATTGAGCGACATCGAAGCAGCAAACGCACTGGATGTCGTGAAATTCATTCAGGATCAATCGCTTACATCGAATGCTCAACCGATTTACATCAATGTGACAGCGCAGTTATTCTGGTTGAGTGACACCTCCAATTTTATCGCCAGATTTCTGCCGGCCGTGACGGGCAGCCTGTTGTGTTTTCTTCCAGCTTTTCTGCAAAAGAAATTTGGCAGCAGGTTCACGATCATCCTGGCGATCATTCTGGCAGTTGATCCAGGCATGGTGGCTCTATCCAGGCAGGCGGATTCTTCCATACTGGCAATAACCTTTCTTACCGCTGCAGTGCTTTGTGTTTGGAAAAAGAAATCCATCGCGGCAGGATCGTTTTTCGGATTTGCCCTTTTGAGCGGTGCAAGGTTCTGGCTGTTGATTTCCGGGTTGATATTTTCCTGGGGGCTATCCAAACTGATCCGGGATCGCCAGACAGGACCGCAGGCAGTGGCTGGAGAATCAACAGCAGATGGTCCTGAGCATGGAAAAACCGGTTTGTTTCGGCTGGGGGTCGCGTGCGTGGTGACCGCTGTGGTGGTTGGAACCAGCTTTTTTACACGCGTGGGACAAATGAGCGGTATTGCGGGAGGTTTTTTGGAATACCTTAGCGGTTGGCGATCTCAAGCTGTCAGCGAACCAATATCCGCATCGAGCTTTGGAGTGACATTCGCTTCTTCTTCCGCCTTTGTGATCGTCACAGCACTTTTTGGATTTGTAAAGGGAGCCTTAAAAAGAGACAGGTTGTGGATTTATTTGGGAATTTTGACCACAACGATGTTTGTGGTGCTCGCACTCTGGGCTTCTCGCCGTTTATCTGATATCGGGTTGATCACTTTACCCGCCATCCTTCTCTCTGCTTTTCAAATAGACTCTCTGATTAAAAGTGCGGAAGAAAAATCCAGACAAGTTATCACGGCCTTCACTGTGCATTTATCCTTGGTGATATTCGCGTACCTGAATTTTTTATGGATCATCAGGAACGCCACTTCCGCTGCAGATGATGCGACAATGCACATGATAGCGGCAATCGCTGCGATTGTGATGATCTTCGCGGTCACGCTTCTGGAGGGATGGGGGTGGTCCTGGAGGATTGCCAAAGCCGGGCTGCTGCTGACATTGACAATTTCCCTGGGGCTCCACGCAGTTTTTCAGACCAGTCGGGTCATCCGCCAAGCAGAAAGCGATGAGAACAACCTGTTGATACGTACGGTAGTGATCGGCGAATCCTTGTTAGAAAAAAGTATCGATCAGATCGCTTTCATGAACGGTAAGGACAAAAGAGCTGTAGATATCGCGGTTGAGGGAAGTATTCCTGATTCACTGCGATGGGCTCTTCGGGACCGGTTTGTGACTTTCTACCCAAGCGGAATTCCTCCCATGAACGCGCCATCGATCATCATTTCGCTGGAGGAAAAAACCCCTCAATTGGCCGATGAATACCGGGGGCAGCGAATGATCTGGTCGAGGACCAGCGATACTGATTTTGCGGATCTTTCTGGATGGTTGAGCTGGGCATTATTAAGAAATTCAACGGGGAACAAGACACATCTGTTTTTCTGGGTAAGGTCTGATTTATTGCCCGATTCTTATTAGAATGGATTGCATAAGATGGATCAACCAAGAGTCATAGCGATAGACGGTCCCGCGGCATCGGGAAAATCCACGCTGGCGGAGAAATTGGCGTCCCGGCTGAATTATCTCTATTTCGATACAGGCGCGATGTACCGGGCGGTGACCTTGGTGGCTCTTCGAAAAGAGATCGAGATAGACGATGAGGAAAAGGTCACTTCTCTGGCTGATTCGATCGTCATTGATATTCAGCTTCCGTCCCGGGCGGATGGGAGGATGTACGATGTTCTTGTGGACGAGGAGGATGTTACCTGGGCAATTCGCACACCTGAGGTGGAGAGGTACGTTTCACCCGTGTCGGCCTACGCTGGTGTTCGGAAAGCATTGACAGAGCAGCAGCGCAGGATCGCGCAAAGAGGAGGGGTCGTCATGGCTGGCAGGGACATTGGAACAGTGGTTTGTCCTGACGCGGAAGTAAAAATCTATCTTGAGGCATCCCTGGACGAAAGAGCAAAACGTCGCTACCTGGAAGTGAAAGCGCGCGGGAAACCGGCTGATTTTGATGAAATCTATCAATCCATGAAACTGCGCGATCAAATTGATAGCACGCGTTCTGTCGCCCCTCTCCGGCCAGCCGAGGATGCCACAATCATACAAACTGATCACATCCGTGCGGACGAATTGTTGGAGAACGTTCTTGGGATCATCCAAAAAAAATATCCCCGGAGAGAAATGTAGTGGAGAGAACATGTGTGATACTTTAGTAGCTCTTGGCAGCGCCACAAGAAACAAGAATACATTATTCGCGAAGAATTCTGATCGGGACCCAAATGAAGCTCACTATATTGAAGTGGTCAAAGAAGCCCGGCACGCTCCTGGAGACATGGTGAAATGCACCTACATCGATATTCCACAGGTGGATCACACGCATCGAGTCCTGCTGGCAAAACCCTTTTGGATCTGGGGCGGTGAAATGGGCAGCAACGAGTTTGGCGTCGTCATAGGGAATGAGGCGGTTTTTACAAAGGTCAATGACGCGAAAAAACCTCGCCTGCAGGGAATGGACCTTTTGCGCTTAGCCCTGGAACGTTCAAAATCGGCAGAAGAAGCCATGCACGTGATCATCGATCTGCTAAAGAAATTCGGGCAGGGCGGGAACTGCGGATTCACGCACCCCTTTTTTTACGATAATTCCTTCTTGATCGCTGACGCGACAAGTGCCTGGGTCCTTGAAAGTGCAGGGACGGAGTGGGCTGCTGAAAGGGTGAAAAGCGTTCGCTCAATTTCAAACCGGTTGACAATTGGAGCAAAATGGGACCTGGCGTCGGACGATCTGGTCCGGTTCGCGGTGGACAAGGGTTGGTGCAGAAAAAAATCGGAATTTAATTTCAGCAGGTGCTATTCAGATCCAGTGATGAATTATCTGAGCGGTTCCGCTCTGAGATTGGAGTGTACGCGCAGCTTGCTGGAACAGAAAAAGGGTCTTCTCACAGCCAAAGACATGATGGACATCCTGCGCCAGCATCCATCTGCCAGGGACGGGGATTGGTCCCCCGATAAGGGACTCAAAAAATCGCAGGTGTGCATGCACGTTGGCGCAGGGCCAATCAGAATTAATCAGACAACGGGTTCGATGGTGTCTGAAATCGGCAAGACCGATCAGATTCACTGGTTTACCGGCACATCTTCTCCCTGCCTGAGTGTTTTTAAGCCAGTCTGGATTACATCCGGACCACCTTTGAAGGAACCTGTTCCCCAGGGTGTATACGACCCATCCACGCTTTGGTGGAGGCATGAAGCGTTCGTCCGAAAAGCCGTCCAAAATTACCCGGTCATCCGGGACATGATCAGGGAAGATCAGGAAAAACTGGAGGAAGATTCCTGGCAGCTCATTCACGAGGCGCAGCGCTTCTCGGAGTCACAAAAACGTGCTTATTCACGACAAAAATGGGCAGAAGCGGACAGGCAATTACATGGATGGTGTGAAAATATTGGGGGCGTTTTGAAAAGACGT
The DNA here is from genome assembly GCA_964498605.1 of uncultured Anaerolineaceae bacterium. GTDB lineage: Bacteria > Chloroflexota > Anaerolineae > Anaerolineales > Anaerolineaceae > JBGQAS01. Next base: position 84,421 of record CAZCHK010000002.1, read on the forward strand.
GGAATATCCTTGTTATACTTAAATGCCATAGCAAAGCACAATCGCGCGGCACACATGGACAAACACGAATGAGTCTGGAATTCTGGATCCTGCAATTCCCTGTCAGTATGACCTTTCCAAAAGAATGGTTGGCTTGGGCTGTATGGGGTTGTGGAATCATTCTGATCGCTGGTTTGCTTCTCAGCTTTAAAGATTTTCTTTTTCATGTTCAACGAAGGAGATTGGGATTGTTCATTATCCTGCTCCTGTTGCAGCCACTGCTGTCGTTGAGCCTGGTACTGAACATTCAATTTGACCCGGCTTCATCAATCAGGGCGGCACTTCTCTCCGGCGTACCCTGGGTGCTCGCGGCTGGGTTGATAGGGCCAATCCCCTCAACCGTGCTGGCAGTATTGGCAGGGATTATTTCATCCCTGTGGGTAACACACAATATTTTTGATCCAATCACGCTGACTCTTTTTGCATTATTCGTCAACTGGGCGGTTCAACAAAATTACCGCTCAAAATTCTTCTCCGCGCTGAGGCACCCTGTGCTTTTCTCGTCGGCAGGAATGTTTCTGTATTTCCCGCTTGCCATCGTGACGAGGCTGGTATTCCCGGACAGGACCTCCAGTCTGTTCCTGATGAGCGGGTTCAGCCAGCTCATGCTGATGATGGGATCTTTCTCAATCAATATCCTCATCGCTGCGATCTTGGCGGAGCTGATTTTTCACAGCAAGAAATCAAAATGGTATAAACCCAAGAACCTCATCGTCGCTAAGCTGGACCGGAATTCCCCAAGAAAATTTGCCTTGCTCGGCATATTGCTGTCCATCGCGTTAATCAGCTTAGGCCTTTTTATCACCTGGCAGTCTTCCGTGAAGCAGATTCATTCTTTGATCAACCATCAGCTGGAGTCAGTGATCAGCTCAGTAGAAGATGGAATTCCAACTTTCATCGAACAAGGAAAAGAAATCATTTCTTATGCAATCAGTCATATCAAAGCGAATGGAACGGTCAATTCCAGGGAATCTCTCACCGAGCTATTTTCACGTCAGTCCTACTTCCAGGAGATCAGCATCATGGATAAGGACGGCGCAGTCATTTTCCACTTTCCTGATGTAATCACCCCGAGCATGACTCGTGAGGATGAAGCCCGGATCATCGATCCGATCGCAAGAAGTACGTTCCAACTGTACACGACGGATTATTTCCAGCCAGATGAACCCGTATTATCTTTTCTATCCCCTATATCTCAACCCGGCGGTGAAATTGATGGGTTTATTCTGGCCAGGTCCTACATGGCGGAGAATTCCCAGGCAGTACTATTGTTTGATCAACTGAGGAGTGTTCTTTCCTATGACGGAAGAGCTCAATTAACCGATGAGTTTGGCAGGAATATTATCATCATACATTCCCCTGGTGATTCCGCCAGCTCCCCGGAAGTGGTAAACGGCACCCAGGAGGCAGATCAATACGATCTGGTCAACACGCGCATCCTTCGCGATCCCCAGTGGAGGATCACACTTACAATCCCGGAAAGCATGATACTTTCCCAATCACGCCAGTTGGCAATACCTTACACTTTATTGCTGGTTGTGTTTATCTTGGTGCTGGTTGTTGTCTTCTACTTTTTTATCAGAGCCTACTACAAAAGGGTGGTCGGATTGAATAATGCGATCAGCAAATCCATCGAGGGTAAAACTGATTATGTTAATCCGCTGGACACGGTGGATGAAATTGGTATTCTGGGTGAATCCATCAAATCGATGTTTTATCAAAACAAAGAAGCCATATTCGATCAAGATGCGCTGCTCAGGACTTCAAAAGCGATCATCCAAATGCAAGAACTGGAGGCAATTGTCCAACCTGTTTTTGACGCGCTTGTTCGGAAAGGCTGTGACAGCGTCAGGCTGCTGCTCACTTTTCCTGGACAGGAGAAGCAGAGTTTGCAGGGCGGATCTTCCAGCGCGCTGTACCAGCATCTTGATCTTGCGGTACTTGAGGCGGTGATCGCACAGGGCAACCTGATCATGCCGCACGTGGTGCGCAACAGGGGATTAACCATTCCAGCTGGTTTATTGGTTCCAGGCTCCCTGGCGGCATTCGCTCTGGAACAGGATGAGACCGTCATCGGAGTTTTATGGGTGGCTTTTCAGGAACCGGTGACCTTTTTTCGCGACGACATTTCCACGATCGTAGCTTTGAAGGACGAGCTCCAAAAATCCATTCTCTCATACCTGCAGATCATGGAGCTGCGTTTGTCACAGCTCGAATTCGAGTCCATGCTCAACGTGCTCCCTTTTGGGTTCCTGGTGATTGAAAAAACAGGGCAGCTGAGTTTTGTCAACAGGCCGGTATTAGAAATCAAGGATCTGATAATTCTTCCATGGAACGAGAAGCTTTACTCGGAAGTGATCCGGCAGAATGAAATCGTGGCATTGATCAGACAGGACAATCTGAACGCAAGTATCAATGTGAAATTGGAAAATGACATGCACATGTGCGTTGGTCTTCACGCGTTCGGCGAAAAACGAATCGTAGTGATTCGGGACATTTCCAAGGAGAAAAACGAGACTCGACTGCAACGGGACTTGTTGCTCACAACAAGTCATGATATACGCTCGCCCTTGTCTATGATTAAAGGGTACATCAGCATGATGGAAGTGCTGGGTGGCATCAATGATCAGCAGCAAAACTACCTGGAAAAGATCTCTCTGGCTACCGAGCAGATCAGCCAGATCACCAGCGAATTGCTCGACCTGCAAAGGATCGATCGGGATACAAACCTCAAAATTGACTGCTTTTTACTCTCTGAACTGACCGATGAGATCAGCACAATCATTGTGCCGATTGCCAGTCAGAAGAATATCCGTGTTGTGTTCAGCGGTGACATGACCACCTTTATCCGCGCCGATCGTTTATTGCTCAGGCAGGCAATCCTCAACCTGATGAACAATGCCATAGAGTGCTCTTCACTTGGCGATCAAATTGAATTGAAAGTCGCGCCGTCCGACCAGTCAATTCGTTTTCAAATATCTGATCAGGGAAAGGGGATAGCTCCACTGGATCTCCCCAGGTTATTCACTCCAGGGTTTCGCGTGAATCGAAAAGAGGAGAATGCACCGCAGTACCAGGGTTTTGGCCTTTTAATCGTAAAGTTCATCGCGGAATTGCATCATGGTAAAATATGGGCTGAAAGCACGCTTGGTAAGGGCAGCACTTTTTATCTCGAAATCCCTCAAACTGACGATTGACATTCCAATAATTGTGTTATAATTCAAGATTGCATGAATTCTATTGGAAAATTGTTCTAAATTATTGCGCACGATGTCGACAGTGCGCTAATGTTGGTTAATTCTCCAAGCCGATCTCAGGAGGAACATCAGTGGAAACGAAAAGTTTAGTAGCTCTCAAGATCAGTCTTGCTTCACCAGATACAATCAAAAGTTGGTCCTATGGCGAAGTACTGAAACCTGAAACAATCAACTACCGCCGCCTTCGTCCAGAGAAAGATGGACTTTTCTGCGAAGCGATTTTTGGACCGACCAGAGATTATCAGTGTTATTGCGGCAAGTATAAAAACCCGCGTTATAAAAATGTGAAGTGTGACAAGTGCGGTGTCGAGGTGACGAGGTCGCTTGTTCGACGAGAGAGAATGGGTCATATCGAATTGGCGACCCATGTCGCGCATATATGGTATACACGCAGGACGCCTTCGTATCTTGGGCTTCTCCTCGATATTTCCCGGAAAAATCTTGACAGGGTACTTTACTTTGCCCAATACGTGGTCACTTTCGTGGATGAGGAAGCGCGTCAGAAAGCATTAAAGAAACTGGACGAGGAAATCAGCGACACCGAGCGGGAAGAAGCCGACAAGGTCAACAGTGAGATCCTGTTAATAAAACGTGATCGAGATGAAAAGCTCGCGGCTTACAAGCAGCAGAAGATTGATCTCGAAAAACAATGCGACGAAAAGATCGGTGAAGAATCAGCGCCGTATCAAAAAGAAGCCGCTGATATCCAGGAGCTGTTGACAAAAAAGAATGACACAGTTGCCAAGAAAGATATCGTCTTTTCTGCCAACAAAGATGTCATCGTCAAAGCAGGGGAGACCATAACCAGCGCGTCCATCACGAAACTGCAGAAAAGTGCACTGGGTTACACGGAAGAAGTAGAAAAGAAACTGAGAGAGCAACTGCTGCGAGAAATTGAACATATCAACATGGATATGGAAAAGATCAAGGCGGAAGCGGATCTCAAGATGGATCAACTTCGGAATGAACTTGAGGATCGCTATAAAGACAATAAAGATCAAAACCTGATCACCAGGGATGAGCTCCACGAATTGCGTGTATTCACGTTTTTAAGCGAATCGAGGTATCGGGAGCTGAAGCAAAAATATGGACAGGTTTTTCGGGCGGATATGGGCGCTGAGGCTTTCTACGATATCCTTCACAGGATGGATCTTGAGAAACTTAAAGAAGACCTCTGGGAAGAATTGCGCACCACAAAGAGCAAGCAAAAACGCAAAAAAGCCACGACAAGACTGAAGGTCGTGGAGGATTTCGTGCGTTCCGGAAACAAACCTGAGTGGATGATCTTGAAAATCCTGCCAGTCATCCCCCCGGATTTGCGGCCGATGGTTCAACTGGATGGTGGCAGGTTTGCCACATCCGATCTGAACGATTTGTACCGCAGGGTGATCAACCGCAACAATCGCTTAAAAAGGCTGCTCGAACTTGGTGCCCCGGATGTGATTGTCCGCAACGAAAAACGCATGCTCCAGGAAGCGGTTGACTCTCTGATCGACAATTCGCAAAAAGGAAAAGCCTTATCCCGCCGCGGCAGACGTGAACTCAAATCACTCAGCGACATGTTAAAGGGTAAGAAAGGACGTTTCCGAAGGAATCTTCTCGGAAAACGCGTGGATTACTCCGGGCGGTCGGTGATCGTGGTTGGGCCGAACCTGCGTCTGGATCAATGCGGCTTACCAAAAACGATGGCGTTGGAATTATACAGACCTTTTGTTGTTGCCCGCCTCGTGAAAAAGGGATACACGTCTAACGTAAAAAGCGCCAGAAGGTTCATTGAACGCAACCGCCCTGAGGTTTGGGAGGCACTAGACGAAGTGATCAAAGAACGACCAGTGTTGCTGAATCGCGCGCCTACTCTCCACCGATTGGGAATTCAAGCTTTCGAGCCAATATTAATTGAAGGCAGCGCAATTCAGCTGCATCCGCTTGTCACGACCGCTTTCAACGCTGACTTCGATGGCGATCAAATGGCCGTTCACGTTCCCCTTTCTGAAAAAGCCGTACTGGAAGCACGTGAACTAATGCTGGCCACGAAGAACCTTTTGAAACCCGCCGATGGTGAACCGATCATCAGTCCTTCGAAAGACATGGTGTTGGGTGTGTATTACTTGACCGTTCAGGATGAAGGATCTCATAAAGGCGATGGAAGGATTTTCGCTGACATCGATGAGGTCGAATTGGCCTATCAACTGGATCAAATCCATATCCATGCCAATATCATGTTGTCTGTGACAACCTGGTTTGACGATGAGAACAAACGGCTACCGGCTCCTGAGAAGAGAGTCGTGCAGACGACTACCGGAAGAGCCCTGTTCAACAGGATCCTTCCTGGCGAAGTGCAGTTTACCAACAGGATGTTGGAAAAAGGTGCCGTCAAGGATCTGATCGCTGATGTGTACGAATTGTGCGGTGGGGATGTCACCACGCACGTGGCCGATGAAATCAAGCATATCGGTTTTCAATTTGCCATGCTGTCTGGCGCGACGATCGCTGTGAATGACATCAACATTCCAGAAGCCAAAAAATCAATCCTTGAGGAATCGCGGCTGGTTGTCGATAACTATAACACTTCATTCCGACGTGGTTTCATGACAGAACAGGAGCGGAACCGCAAGGTGATCGAAGTGTGGCAGGAGACCACCAAAAAAGTCGCAGACGCTGTAAAGGTTGCGATGGATCCGACGGGCAACCTGGCGATCATGGCGAATTCAGGCGCGACCAAAGGTGGATTTGGCCCCATTGCGCAGCTTGCTGGAATGCGCGGTCTTATGGCAGATCCTGCCGGACGGATTATTCGCCTGCCCATTCAGTCGAATTTCCGCGAAGGGTTGACCGCCCTGGAGTACTTTATCTCGACGCATGGTTCCCGGAAAGGCCTGGCTGATACAGCTCTGCGAACAGCTGACGCGGGATATCTTACCCGGCGCCTGGTCGATATCGCGCAGGATCTCATCATCAACGAGGATGACTGCGGCACAGAAGAAGGATATCTGATCCGGCGGAGCGACGATATTGCCGGCCAAAAGATGGAATCCCGCCTATATGGCCGGCTGCTTGCCAGGCGCATCATTGATCCGGAGACTGGAGAGGTGCTTGGTGAACGAGACGACATGATCGATCGTGAACTGATCAGGAAAATCGCCGTCTCCAAAGTGGAAGAGGTTCTGGTGCGTTCGCCTCTTACATGCAACTTACTGCATGGGATTTGCGTAAAGTGTTACGGCATGGATTTGGGGCGTGGCGAATTGGTCAAAAAGGGTGCCGCGGTCGGTACGGTGGCCGCGCAGTCAATTGGGGAGCCTGGCACGCAGCTGACCCTGCGAACATTCCATACAGGCGGTGTCGCTGAGGGCGGTGATATCACGACCGGTCTTCCACGCGTGGAGGAATTGTTCGAAGCGCGAAAAATGCCGAAAGGTGAGGCCGTCATTGCGGAAATTAAAGGTACAGTTTCCATCATCCAGAACCAGCAGGCGAGCGAGATCAGAACTGTTTTGATCGAGCACAGCGAGCTGGTAAGTGAATCTTATGAGATTTCCAGTGATTGGAAGATCCTGGTCAAGAACGAAGACAATGTCAAGCAAGGTGACATCATTGCCTCGCTTGGCGATGCGTCCATTACCGCTGAACATGAAGGTCGGGTTCGCGTGGAAAAGCGAAAGGTCACCATCAGCTACGATCAGAAAGAAAGCATGGAGCACGAAATCCCATCCACCGCACGCCTGATTGTCACGGATGGCGTGGAAGTGGAGGCCGGACAACCGCTTACGGAAGGTTCACTTAATCCTCACATGCTCATGAAGATCAAAGGCCGCGAAGCAGCGCAGCTGTACCTGCTGACCGAAATCCAGAAAGTATACCGTGCCCAGGGGCAGAACATCAATGACAAGCATTTTGAGGTGATCACCCGCAAGATGACCGGGAAAGTGCAGGTGACCAGTAAAACAGGCGATTCGTCTTACCTGCCAGGTCAGCTGGTAGACAGGCTCAAGATCCAAAAAACCAACGAGGCGCTTGTCGCAGAGGGCAAGATGCCTGCGAGGTTTATCGAAGTGCTGCTGGGCGTCACTAAAGCCTCGCTCAACACGGATTCTTTCTTATCGGCTTCATCGTTCCAGCACACCATCAAGGAATTGGCCAAATCTGCTATCGCGGCACAGGTGGACCCCTTGATCGGGCTGAAGGAAAATGTCATTATTGGCAAACTCATCCCAGCCGGAACCGGATTTGAAAAGGCACAGGAAGTCAAGCGTATCCTTGAGGATCAGGAAAAACTTAGAGCAGAAGAAAAAGTCCAGGAAAACGTCGTCGACACGGTTGCCGAATAGAATACCGCATCTACGAAAAGAGCGAAGTTCATATCTTCGCTCTTGTTTTTTAAGTTGACGTTATGCCTGATAAACTTTAAGATAATCCTAGCACACACAATGGAGTCTCTCATGGAAGATAAGGTTTCCCGACGCGTAGATATCGATGAAGAAATGCAGCACTCGTTTTTAGATTACGCGATGAGCGTGATCGTCGCCCGTGCACTGCCGGACGCCCGTGACGGATTGAAACCCGTACAGCGGCGCGTGCTGTACTCAATGTACGACCTCGGTTTAGCCCCGGGAAGCGCTTATAAAAAGTCTGCCCGAATCGTGGGCGAGGTTCTTGGAAAATACCACCCGCATGGAGACGTGGCGGTTTACGAGGCCATGGCACGAATGGCGCAGGATTTTTCGATGCGTTACTGCCAGGTCGATGGTCAGGGCAATTTTGGCAGCATCGACGGCGACCCGCCTGCCGCGATTCGATACACAGAAGCGCGATTGACCCCATATTCCATGCAGCTGCTGGAACAAATCGACCGAAATACCGTCGATTACGCGGATAACTTTGATGGGAGTTTGAAGGAACCCATGGTGCTCCCATCCGCGCTGCCCAATCTGCTTGTGAACGGCGCCAACGGCATTGCAGTCGGTATGGCTACCAGCATTCCCCCCCACCATCTGGGGGAAGTAATCGATGCGCTGGCTTTTCTATTGAACAAATGGGAAAAAATCGATGATCTCAGCGTCTCTGACCTGATGAAATTCATCAAAGGGCCTGATTTTCCGACTGGCGGGATCATTTTGCAGGAGAAGGATGAAGACTCTCTGCTTTCCGCCTATGCAACAGGGAAAGGACGCGTGCTGGTCCGCGCACGAGCCGAAGTTGAGGAAATGGCCAGGGGGAGAAGCCGGATTGTGATCTCCGAGATCCCTTACCAGGTGAATAAAAGCTTTGTGATTGAACGCATCGCCGAAATCGTTCGTGATGGAGGGCTGGAAGGCATATCCGATCTGCGGGATGAATCTGATCGCCAGGGTCTTCGGATCGTCATTGAACTGAAGCAGGGGGCGTCCGCTGAACAAATATTAAAGGAGCTCTACAAGCGCACCGCACTCCAAACCACTTTCAGCATCAATATGATGGCCTTGGTGAATGGTGAACCGCGTTTGTTGACCCTGAAACAGGCCTTGAAAGTTTTTTTGGAGCACCGCATCGAGGTTGTCAGAAGGAGGAACATCTTTGACCTCGAAAAAGCAAAACAGCGCCTGCACATCGTGGAGGGATTGCGCGTCGCGATTCAATTCCTTGATGAGATCATTCGCATCATTCGTGGGTCGGCTGACACTGATGTGGCAAAAGAGCGGCTGATCAAGAAATTCAAACTTACTCAAATTCAAGCCCAATCGATACTGGATATGCCTTTGAAACGACTCGCGGCACTTGAGCGCAGGAAACTCGAAGATGAGTATAAACAGTTGCTGCTGACGATAAAAGAATTGGAAAACATCCTGCGATCTCCCAGGAAGCTCCGCTCCGCCGTCATGGACGAGCTCTTGCAAGAGAAAGAAAAATTCATCGAAAACAGAAGAACGCACATCATCTCCTTGAAACATGGAGAATCCGCTGCTGAAAAGCTGACCACAACGGAGATGATCTCCGAAAGGGATTGCTGGATTTTTGTTGACGACCAGCAAAAAGTTGGCAGGATTGAAAAAGATGAGTTGCCTAAAGAGCTCACCAAGACCAAGCAGAAATTCATACTTCAGGCAAATAACACGTCTGTTTTATATTTTATAGACCAAAAGGGCGCGTGCGGTGCGATCGCGGCTCACTTGATCCCTGAGCACACCGAAAAAACAGGGGGCATTGAAATCAGCCGGCTGCTGCCTTTTTTGAAAGACGATGTCATCAGGGCGGTTTTTGCAATATCCGCGAAAAGAGATGAGGACTCCCCTCAATATGTCACCTGCGTGTCTGAACTCGGTATGGTCAAACGCAGCGCAGTGCTCGATATCCCGGGAGCTTTCTCGCACCTTTTCACCCTGGTGAAGATCAACGAGGATGACAGTTTAATGACTGCCCTGCTTTCCAGGGGAGATGAGAACCTGCTTCTGATTACTTCAGATGGGATGGGCATCCGATTTGAAGAAGAAGAAATTCGAGCGATGGGTTTGGCCGCTGCCGGAGTGAGCGGAATCAAACTGAAAGAGGGCTCGTTTGTTGTTGCGGCAGCGATGGTCGATGACAGCGAGGAAGTCATGATTGTCGATAATTGCGGCAGGGCATGGCGCATGCCTGTGACGGATTTCCCGCTGCAGGGCAGGTACGGTCAAGGGGTCACGATTTCAAAGATGAAAGAAGATGATTGGATGATCGGAATGCTGAAATCCAAACACGCAGCAACCGGGCAGGTTATTCGCAGAAGGTTGTTGCCTGGGATCGTCAGGATCAGCGACGCACCGTTGATCAAAAGAGGGCAGTCGGGCAAACCAGTTATCACTGTGAAATCGGATGATGATCTGATCGGTGTGACCTTGATCGATAGTTACAAGAGCGCGCTGGTGAAAAAACCAAGAAATCAAAGCCCAGCGAGGAAATCGCCGCAATGAATGTTTGTCGTCTGATACTTTTAGGATAATGCAAACACAAAAAGAAACAAGGCTGTTTGTTTGACTTGTTTACGGTTGTAATGTTCCTTCCAGCCCTATCTGGGGAGCTACTCTGCGCATGGCAAGGATGACATTGGATACATGCTGCCATAGGTCGATATTGAATTCTCTGGCAGCCGACTCCATTTCCTGCCTGTTTGCCCCCGCCGCAAAGGCCTTGTCCTTCCATTTCTTTTTCACCGAGCTCGCTTCCAGATCATACAGTGAACGGGATGGTCTGACTAAGGCAACCGCGGTAACCAGCCCGGTGATCTCGTCGCAGGCATACAGCGCTTTCTCCATCAACGATGTTCGCGGTATTCCAGTGTGATCGGCGTGGGTCAGGATGGCATGGACGATCTCTTCGGGAACACCTTCAATCCTTAAAAGGGGCGCACCAGCGATGGGGTGCTCTTCCAGGGTAGGGTGAATCTCCCAGTCGAAATCGTGCAGGAGACCGCAGATGGCCCATTTTTCCGAATCCTGGTGAAAATGATCCGCGTAGAAGGTCATCACTGCTTCGACTGCCAGCATGTGATGGATCAAGGAAGAATTTTTCACATACTTTTTTACAATGATGAGAGCTTGTTCCCTGTTCATGGTACTCCTCGTTTCTGTAATTCTTACAACCTGCTGGTCCATTCCGTATTCGCGTATTTATGCCGGACAAGTTCCAAGGCGCGCTGTTCTTCATCCATTGTCAAGCAGCCATCTGAAAACTCTAGCGACCATTCCTTGACAAACCCGGCAATCAAGGCGTTCATCACAACTTCATTAGGCAATCTTACACCGTGTGCGCATTCAAGGGTTGTGGCTCGCTGCCGTACGCGCTCTTTTGCGACGCTCATTTCTTCTTTGGATGAAAAAATCAATCCATCAACAATCCGGGTGATGTCTCCAAAAAGCGGCAGCGAACCATGTTGAAGCACTCCGCCCAGTCTCCTGGACTGCGCGCTGCCGAGGAGTTTTTTTCCGTCCACCGCGATCTCATAGTTGGATGGTTTTTCAAAACACACAGGTGATGAATCCTTGGCGCATTCTGTGTCTGGATACAGCGCGTCTGAAGAGGGGTTCAATCCCAGCAATCGCAATCCTGAAACCAGTGCCAGCGCGATCCTTCTGTAAGCATCCAGTACCGAGCCTTGCACAAACCGATTGTCAGCAGGTGCAATAACGGAGTAGGTTAGTTCGTCCGTGTGAAGAATCGCTTTGCCCCCTGTTGGACGACGAACCAGATCCCACCCAAGTCGGGCGAGATTTCCCTCATCGATATCGGCTTTACTTTGAGAATAACCCAAACTGAGACAAGGTGGATCCCACGTGTAGAACCGGAGCGTGGGGGGAACCTGATGATTCCCCGAAAACTCGAGGATCGACTCATCGATTGCCATGTGCCAGGCACCTCTGTTCGGATCTGAGCGGATCAGGCGCCAATGTGTGTGGTTGAACATGGGTTTATTCTAACAAAACTGGAGTTGAAATGCGTAATTAACATCCTGTTAGAATCTTGAAAATCTTTATCTTTTTTGTAGAATTCATTTGCAAAAGTGTGTATAATACCTAGTACGCAAGACAAATTTTTTTTACAAGGAGTAGGAGAATATGTCGAAAAAGTTGTTGCCCTTGATCAGCGTTTTGCTGATCGCGGTGTTCGCTCTTAGCGCTTGCGCTAAAGCGGCACCTGTTACTGGTAAGGTGGTGATCTGGCAGGCCTGGAAGGAAAATGAGATCACCAGCCTGAATGAGGTCATTGACGCCTTCAAGGTAGCCAATCCAGAAGTGACCGTTGAGGTCCTGTATGTTCCATTCGATGACCTGCGCAATAAATTCGAAACCGAAGCAGGAACTGGTGGTGGACCTACCGTACTGATCGGTTCCGCTGACTGGGGTCCCGCGTTATACAACGCCAGCCTCATCGCCGATCTGTCAGCTGATCTGGATCAAAACTTCCTTGACACCATCAATCCCGCCGCATTGGGCGCTGTGCAGTACAAAGACGCATTGATCGGTCTGCCGCAGTCATTAAAGGGTGTCGTCCTTTTCCGCAACAAGACCATCATTGCTGAGCCCGCGACCGATTTTGCGGACATGCTTGCCAAAGCTGGCGCAGCCACTGCTGGCGACATCGTTGGCGCATATCTTGAGTACGGCTTCTTCTTCTCTGCCGCGCACCTGGATGGTGTGGGTGGCGCGCTGATGACCGCGGATGGAGATCCGGCATTCAATGATGCAAAGGGTGTGGAATGGCTGGAGCTGCTCAACAGCTTTGCCACTGACGCCATGGCCACCAACTATACCGACGATGATGTCAACCTGTTCAAAGAGGGCAAGGTTGGCTGGATCATCGATGGAACCTGGAACGCTCCCGCGTTGGCCGAAGCCATTGGCGCGGAGAACCTCGTCGTTGACGAATGGCCTGCGCCTCTTTCCGGGTATGTTCAGACTGAGAACATCTACCTGAATGCCAATGCGGTCGATCCTGATCGCGAGGCTGGTATTGCATTCATCAAGTTCTTCCTGGGTGCGGAAGCTCAGGCTCTGCTTGCTGATCCCACCAAGGCTGGACACATTCCCGCGATTGGCGGTATAGAGTTGACAGATCCCACCATGCAGCAGGAAGTTGCCGCATTCGCAAAAGGCGCGGCTTTCCCGGTCATCCCTGAAATGGGAGCCTACTGGGATCCTGGAAACAATGCCACCAAAAAGGTCATCCTTGAAGGAATGGACCCCGCTGCAGCATTGCAGGAGATGTTCGATGCGATCACCGCAGCGCTGCCAGGAATCCGTGGAGAATAATTAACTCCATATGTAATGCAAGTCAGACGCAGGCAGTGATTTCACTGCCTGCGTTTTTTTTTTATTTACTATATGCTAATTATTTACTATAATGAGATATCCTTTGATGAGGAGGTCATATGCCAGAAAAAAGCATGAAGAAACAAGATGGACAAACTCAAAAAAAACATCCTCAAATTCCAGGTGAGAAAAGGTCGATTTGGCGCGACATCAAAGGATCTCTGACGGCCTGGGCATATATTGCGCCTGCGGCTTTGATCATGCTGGTCATAACGGTCTATCCACAGGTATTTCAGATATGGATGGCATTCACGAATTTCAGGGTGGAAAATCTGCGCTACAACTGGCTCCTGCCGGCAACCGCGAAATTCAAGCCTGATTTCGTCTGGTTCGATAATTTTGTCAAGATCATTACCAGCCAGCTGGGTCTGGTCAATTATGATTTTGGAAGGTTGTTATTGTTCAATGTCGTGTGGACTCTTGTCAATATCGTCTTTCATGTTGGCCTGGGCGTGATCATCGCCCTGATCCTGAATCAGAAAAACCTTCTCTTCAAGAAAGTCTACCGCGCGTTGTTCATATTACCCTGGGCAATACCGGGGTATATCGCGGCGCTGACGTGGCGAAACATGTTCAATGATCAATTCGGAGCGTTCAATCTCCTGGCAAAAGCATTTAACAGCGCTTTTGGAACAAGCCTGTCGACGGATATTCAGTGGCTGATCACTTCCACCCCTCCCATCGGGGGGCTGCTCTCATTTTTACCCTTAGCTTTTTACGCGGTGCTGATCACCAATGTATGGCTAGGATGGCCATTCATGACAGTTGTAGCCACCGGCGCGTTGCAGTCCATTCCTTCTGAGCTTTATGAAGCTGCGGAGATCGATGGCGCAACTCCCTGGCAGCGCTTCTGGAATGTCACGGTGCCGATGATCCGGCCAGCCATGGTCCCGGCCATCATGCTCGGAACGATCTGGACGTTCAACGGTTTCAATGTCATATACTTTGTCACCGGTGGTGAACCCTTTGGCAGAACGGAAATCCTTGTCACCCAGGCTTTCAAACTGGTGTACAACCAAAGGTTATACGGAGTCGCTTCCGCGTTTGGATTGGTGGTCTTCATCATCCTGCTGATATTTACGATGATCAATAACCGGGTTACGAAAGCCACGGAGGCCTATAATGCGTAGAAAAACGGACCTTATCTTCAAGCAAATAGGGATGCAGATCATCTTGCTGGTCATCACACTCGTGGTGCTGTTCCCTTTGATGTGGATTTTCTCAATGGCTCTGGACCCGAGAAATATCGATAAACCTCTGGACCTGACCATCATTCCAAAAGGAGCGTCATTCAAATCTTTTGAAAAACTGCTTCTGGGGGAAGAAAAAATGATCTGTGCCTCATCGAGAACGATCCAGGGGGCAACCGAGTGCAAAATGGCGCGGATCAGTTTCCCGCTGCTGTGTAAAGACTCGAAAGACCCTTCCACGTGCCCGACGTTTACAAAACTGCTCGGAAACAGTTTGATGGTGGCCTTGGGGACCAGTGTCATTGTGGTGCTGGTTGGCGCGTCAGCGGCGTACGCATTCTCAAGGTTCAAATTTATTGGGCGACAGGCGGGAATGCTGATGTTCATCGTCCTGTTAATGCTACCAGCGACTGCCACGATCGCGCCCTTGTTCACGCTGTTGTCACAATTGCGGATAGGCAGCGAGTCTCTGCGTCAGACTTTGCCAGGTTTGATGATTGCGTATGCCTCAGGTGGCTTGCCTTTCGCGATATGGAACATGAAAGGTTATTTTGACACTGTTCCGAAGGAGCTTGAGGAAGCCGCACTGATTGATGGATGCAACGTGACAGAATCTTTCTTTAGAGTCATCCTGCCGCTCTCCCTGCCTGCACTGGCTGTAACAATCCTGTTCAGCTTCATGTCCGGGTGGACCGAATTCGTGCTGGCGGTCATCTTTCTCGAAGACACGAGCCGCTACACGCTTGCCATCGCGCTGCGCTCCATGCAGGGTCAGTATTCCACGCCGTGGTCGGAATTTGCCGCTATGTCGATTTTAATGAGCATTCCCATCGTGATCCTCTTTTTTGCCATGCAGCGTTTCATCGTATCCGGTTTGACGGTTGGCGGTGTCAAGGGTTAAATGCCTGCCATGTTCTGTTAGAATACTAGGGAAGGCGCTGAAGCTCCTTCCCTTTTTTATGGAGATGTGGCGATGAGGAAGCAAAGAATATTTTCCATCACCCTGTTGCTTGTGTTCCTTTTGTCCTGTAAGCCGATCCAGGGCAGTGAACTGGCTGGTCCGGGAGAAGATCTTCTCACGCCAACCGTTTTATCCCCGGTGATTGAGGAGAACTGGTGGCATTCTGCCGTGTGCTACGAGCTTTTTGTCCGAAGTTTTTATGACAGCGACGGTGATGGTATTGGAGATCTGCAGGGGGTTGTGGAGAGGCTGGATTATCTCAATGACGGCAACCCGGACACATCGACGGATTTGGGTGTCAACTGTGTGTGGCTGATGCCGATTTTTCCGGCTGCCAGCTATCATGGTTATGACGTGCTGGATTATTATGACATCAACCCGGAATACGGCAACCTGGAGGATTTTCGATCTCTATTGAATGAAGCTCATCAAAGGGGGATAAAGATCATCATTGATTTTGTGCTCAATCATACTTCCAGCAGTCATCCCTGGTTTATCGAAGCTCAAAACTTAGACTCTCCTTATCATGAATACTACACCTGGATGGAGGTGGATCCGGGTTACAGGGGACCTGATGGGCAGCAGGTTTGGCACAAAGCAATCAATGGAAGGTATTATTACGGCCTGTTCGATTCAAGCATGCCGGATCTGAACATTCAGAACCCCGCGGTGACTGAAGAGCTCTACGCGATCACGCGGTTTTGGCTTCAAGAAATCGGCGTGGATGGTTTCAGGATTGATGGCGCCCGCCATTTGATCGAGGAGGGACAAACCCAGGAGAACACACGATCCACGCATGATTGGTATAAGCGCTTTAAGCATTTTTACGAGGGGATCAATCCCGACGCTTTGATGGTCGGGGAGGTCTGGGACAGTTCAAGCAACCTGCTGCCTTATGTCCAGGGCGACGAGCTGGACATGGTGTTCAATTTCAACCTGGCTTCGGCGATGATGTCTGCTGCCAGCGAACGGAGTTCTTTCCTTCTGGATTACACGCTTACGGAAGACTATCCAAATTTCTCTCGCGGCATGACGATGGCAACTTTTCTAACCAACCACGATATGAACAGGGCGATGAACAGTTTCACCGGGATTGCAGAAAAAGCGTACACTGCAGCGACATTGTTATTGACGCTTCCCGGCACTCCTTTCATATACTATGGAGAGGAAATCGGAATGACAGGGCAAAAACCTGATATTGACATTAGAACTCCGATGCAGTGGACAGCGGACAAAAATGCCGGTTTCTCTTTCGGTGATCCGTGGGTGGATGTGAACGAGGATTATCAGAGTGTAAATGTCGCAGCACAGAACGAAGACGGTGATTCTTTGCTGAATTATTACCGTTTCTTGATCAGACTGCGGGGTGAGCATGACGCTTTACAGACGGGTGGTTTCATTCAACTGGCAAGCCCAGACACCAAAACATTCGCCTTTATCCGCTACAGCGGAGGTGCTGGGTTTCTGGTGATACTGAACTTGAGCAACAAAGAGCTCCTGGATTACGAGTTTTCACTGCCGTCCAGTGAATTCTCAGGGAGTATTGAACTGGATCCAGTTTACGCTTTTTCCAACCCGCGAAGGCTTGAGTTTGATGAGGGTGGGGGGCTTGCTGGTTATGTACCATTTGACATAATTCCAGCCAATGGTATATTTATTGCTCGATTTTTCTATGATAGTTGAGGTTGCACATGCCGGATGAAATCGGTTCTATCGGAATCAAGGAACCACGCAGCGATGTGGAAATACACCTGCCTGACGGGAGAGTGATCGGCGGGCCGCGTTCTATTCAAGTTGGCGAGCTGCTTCGAACACTTCCAGAATGGGGAGAACCACCCATCATGGGGGCGATCGTAAATCATGAGCTTCGCGAGTTGACGTATCCGATCGAAATAGACGCGAGGGTAAAACTCGTGACGATGATGGATGGCGATGGCGCACGCATATATCGGCGGTCAGTAGTATTTTTATTGGAGGCGGCGTTTTCAGATCTATTTCCAGGAGCTTCCCTGGCCGTCGATCATTCTGTCTCTTCGGGAGGTTTTTACTGTCAAATTCAGGGCAGAGACCCCTTGAGCAAAGAGGAAATTTGGAACCTGGAATCTCACATGAGGGAAATGGTGGAAAGCGATATTCCCTTCACCCGCACTCAGGTGCCACTATCGGACGCCATTGAAATATTTCGTAAGAAAGACCAGTTAGATAAGGTCAAATTACTGCAATACAGGCAGAAGCAATTTTTGGTCATGTACAGCCTGGAGAACCATCAAGATTATCATCATGGTTACATGGTTCCATCTACTGGATATCTAAAATGGTTTGCGCTGGCACCGCTGGACGATGGTTTCATCCTGCAGTTTCCACGACGGCATGCGCCCAAACAGCTCCTGCCCATGCCGGGATACCCAAAACTGTTAGCGACTTTCCGGCAGTATGGGGGATGGTTATCCAGACTGGGGATTGACAGCGTAGGGGCATTGAACGACGCGATACAAACAAACAAAAGTCGGGAAGTTGTTCTGGTGTCCGAAGCGCTGCACGAAGAAAAAATCACGCAGATCGCGCGCTCCATTGTCAATAAAACTGACCAGGTTCGCATCGCGCTGATTTCTGGTCCATCCTCATCCGGGAAAACGACATTCTCCAACCGCCTGGCTGTGCAATTGCTCGCGATGGGCATCTCCCCTTTTGCCATCGAGATGGATAATTACTTTGTGGATCGGGATGCGACACCGAAGGATGAGCACGGCCAGTTCGATTTTGAGGCGCTCACCGCGATGGATACCAGGAGGCTCAGCGCGGATCTGAAAAACCTGATTGACGGGAAGGAAGTCCAACTCCCGCATTACAATTTCAAACTTGGAAAAAGCCAGGAAGGTCGGGTGGTCAGACTGCGCAAAGATCAGCTGATCATCCTGGAAGGAATCCATGGATTGAACCCGAAATTACTCATTGATGTTCCTGCGGATAAGGCGTACAGGGTGTATGTTTCATGTCTTACGCAGCTGAACCTGGATCGCCACAATCGCATTTCTACAACAGATACCAGAATGATCAGAAGGATCGTGCGGGACGCATCGACCAGGGGCTACTCAGCCCTGCAAACCATTTCAAGGTGGGAATCCGTAAGAAAGGGCGAAAAGAATAATATCTTTCCGTATCAGGAGAATGCGGATGACTTGTTCAACTCAGCGCTTGTGTATGAACTTTCCGCATTAAAGCCGCTGGCTGAGCCCTTGTTGCGGCAGGTCCCATTTGGCTGTGACGAATATATCGAGGCAAAGCGTTTGCTGGCGCTGCTGGAGTGGTTTGCCGAAATACCTTTGGAATTGATACCCGATAATTCCATTCTGCGTGAATTTGTGGGAGGTTCAATATTGAATGGCTTCATTGCCTGGAATAATTGAGATGAAGCAACGCGAGAGCGCTTTTCCGCTCTCGCGTTGCTTTTAACGAAAAAATCAGGACAGAAACCTCTGTTCTGCTTTATCCCAATCGATAATATCCCAGATTGAAGCCAGATAATCGGCTCTTTTATTCTGGTATTTCAGGTAGTAAGCGTGCTCCCAGACATCTATGGCGATGATCGGATCAAGCCCCTCCCCGAGAGGTGAATCCTGATTGGCACTCGAATGAATCACCAGATCGTTGTGCGTGTCCTTGCTCAACCAGGCCCAACCGCTTCCGAACCTGGTGAGTCCCGCCTTCTCCATGAGGACTTTGAAATCATTAAAACCACCGAATTTACGGTTGATTGCCTCTCCCAATTTGGGACCAGGTGTTTTTGATGACTTTGGTGTAAAACCTTCCCAATACAAATTGTGGTTGAAGAAACCTCCTCCATTATTCTTCACCGCAGTGCGGATTTCTTCTGGGATTTGTGAAAGATTCGTCAACACCTTTTCGATCGACCAGCTTGAAAACTGCGAATAATTCTCCAAAGCGGTATTGAGGTTTTTTAAATACGTGGCATGGTGTTTAGAATAATGTATTTCAACGGTCAGGGCGTCAATCGCCGGTTCCAGTTCATCGTATCCGTACGGTAATCGCGGTAATTCGTAAGTCATTTGTCTCTCCTTTTTTCTCATTGTAATGACTATGGGTAAAGAAGTCTATCAGAGGAATATTAATGGATTGGATATAATTGTTTATCGTGGAAAAGCATCCTAATATTCTTGCCGCAGCGGTGATCGCTCTGGGAATCGTTTCAATTTCCACCGCGGCACTTTTTATCCGCTATGCCCAGAGCGATGGTGTTCCTTCGTTGATCATCGCGGCCGCCAGGATGGTAATTGCTGCGCTGTTCATGGCACCTTTCGTTCTATTACGAAATAGATCTGAGATCAGGACGATCGATCGCCGAACATGGCTTCTGCTTTCAGCTTCAGGACTGCTGCTGGCCATTCATATGGCGTGCTGGGTAGCTTCCCTGGAGCTTACCTCAGTTGTCACGTCAGTGGTCGTGGTCACATCTGCTCCGCTCTGGGTCGGGTTGTTCACAGTATTATTTCTAAAGGAAAAAATCCGATCTTCGCTGATTATCGGGATGGCCATCGCGCTGTGTGGGGGAGTGATCATTGGGGTCAACCAGTACCTGGCGAACACCACCGCGGGAAATATGCTCGGCACAAGGATCAGCCCCTGGGGAATCGCCCTGGCGCTGATTGGGGCTGTCTGTTCAGCGGGATATCTTGTGATCGGAAGGGCTGTGCGAAAAACACTCTCCTTGGGTGTGTATATTTGCATCGTCTATGGCATTTCGGGAGTGTTTCTTGTCATTGCCGCCACGGGCTCTCCATTATCCTTGAGACATCTTCCCCGTTCCGCCCTGCTTTGGATCGTGCTGCTCGCGGTCATCCCTCAACTTATTGGTCATTCTTCATTCAATTGGGCTTTAAAACACTATTCTCCGGTTTTGGTATCTATTGCCCTGCTGGGAGAGCCTGTAGGCGCAGGCGTATTGGCCTTAATTTTTTTGCAGGAAATTCCCACCTGGTTAGAGGGTGTCGGCGCAGGCTTGATCCTCATCGGGATTGCTGTCGCGATCGTATCGGAGAAACCTCCCGGAAGAATGGCCGCATCGCCTAGTTCTGGCTCTGGTTCAGATTAGAACAACCTCTGCGGTAGAGTGCATTGAACTCGCTGATTTGGCTAACCAGAGCCTCCGAAATGGCATCATACGGCATTCTCCATTGCCAGTTTCCATCCGCCCGGCTTGGGAAATTCATACGGCTCTCACTGCCGAGGTTTAAGAAATCCTGCATGGGAGCCAGGGCCATCTTAGCCACGGACGACCACCCGGCTCTGATCAGATCCCAGGCGATGTTATCTCCTGACCGGGCTAAATACCTGCGGCAGAAATCCTTTTCTTTTTCAGATGCCTTGGCGTACCAGCCAAGAGATGTGTCGTTATCATGTGTCCCCGTGTAAGCGACGCAATTCTCGAGATAATTGTGCGGAAGGAAAGGATTCGATGCGTCATCGGCAAAGGCGAACTGCAAAATTTTCATTCCGGGAAGCGCCAAACCATCCCTCAGCCGGATTACATCTGGCGTGATTTCACCAAGATCCTCTGCTAGAATTGGCAGGCTGCCCAACGTTTCTTTTATCGCTTTGAACAGAGAACGACCAGGTCCTGGCAGCCATTTTCCCCTGACCGCGGTCTTTTCACCTGCTGGCACTGACCAGTAGGCAGAGAATCCTCGAAAATGATCCAGACGGATCATGTCATAGAGATGCAGGGCGTTTTTTACTCTCGCAATCCACCACTCGAAGCGGCTGCTTTTGTGAGCGGACCACCGATAGAGAGGATTTCCCCATAATTGACCTGTCGAGGAGAAATAATCCGGAGGCACACCTGCGACAGCTGCTGGTTGCCCATTTCTTTTCAGCTGGAAAAGTTCGGGGTGGCTCCAGGTATCCGCCGAATCCATGGCCACAAAAATGGGAATATCACCGATGATTTTTACCCGTTTCTCATTCGCGTAGGTCTTCAGTCTGGTCCATTGTTCAAAGAATGTGAACTGGAAGAATTTGACCCTTTCAATGGAATCGATATTGGCGTCATGAAATTCCTTGATTTTTTTTTCGTCTTTTAATTTGAACCCGGCAGGCCAATCCAACCAGGGTTTGCCACCAAAGAATTCCTTGATTGCCATGAACAGTGAAAAATCATTCAGCCAGTAAGCATTTTTTTCTTGAAAATCAGCGTACGCGGCCTTCCGTTGGCTTCGCCTGGATTTGCAGAAATGCACGTAAGCCCGTTTAAGCAGAGTGACCTTCCATTCGATTACCGCCCCGTAATCAACCTGGTGCGGTTGAAAAATTGGGCGGTCTTCCAGGTCCTTTTCACTCAGCAAACCATCGTCCACCAAGGCTATGGCAGAAATTAAATAGGGATTTCCGGCGAATGCGGAGAAACACTGGTAAGGCGAATCTCCAAATCCGGTAGGTCCCAGCGGAAGGACCTGCCATAGGTCGCATCCACTGTGCACGAGGAAATCGATCCATTGGTATGCTTCTGGACCAAGGTCTCCGATACCATCCGGACCTGGTAGGCTGGTTGGATGAAGGATAATGCCGGCATTTCTTTCAGATCGCATATTAACCTCGGTTCAGCAATTGCGTATAGATACTTTGATAGGCGGTCGCCGATTTTTTCCAGGAAAAATCCTGCCTCATGGCGTTCCTGACCAGATCAGACCAACGGTCATGCTCCTCAAATAGATCTAGCGCCTGCAGAATTGTATTGGCAAAACTTTCACTGTTGGGGGTGTCGCATAAAAATCCAGTGCCGTGTGATGTTTTTCGGATGTCGACGATCGTGTCGTGCAGTCCGCCGACATCCGTGGCGATCGGGATACAGCCGTAGCGCATGGCGATCATCTGGGAAAGACCGCACGGTTCGTAGCGCGAAGGCATCAGAAGCACGTCCGAACCGGCGTACAACCGGTGCGACAGAGAAGCGTCATACGCATTGATCACCCTGACGCGCGCTGGATAATCCCGCATGAGAATTCTTGCCAGAGACTCCAGTTCTGGATTACCTGAACCTAAAAGGATCAGATTCCAGGATTTACCAGCGATGGCTCTCAGGCTGTCGATGGCGATATCGATTCCTTTTTGCTGATCCATTCTGCTGATGATGGCGAGCAAGGGCGTTTTCAAATTTTCGAGCTCGAATTCGGTGAGAACGCGTTCCTTGTTGAGGTCTCTGCTTTCCAGATTGTCGTCTGAGAATGGATGATCAATGTTCTTGTCTGTCGCTGGATCCCAGATGCTCGTATCCAAACCATTGAGGATACCCGTGATGGATTCGCGTCTCGAGAGCAGGAACTGGTTCAATCCGCATCCAGCTTCTGTTTCAAGGATCTCCCGGGCATAATTTGGCGAGACAGGAACGATGTGGTCCACACAGGATAGACCCATGGGCAGGGGGAGATCCAATGCCCAACCCGGTAATTCCTTATCATCGGATGACTGGATATTGTATTCGCGCATTGACGCTTCAATTCCCGCGCCCATAAAAGGGAGGTTGTGAAGAGTGAGCAAGGTATGCTTCTTCTTGATGTGAGTCTCCCTGTTAATTAAAAGATAAGCTACAAGAGCCGTGTGCCAATCATTTAAATGAAGGATATCAGGAACGATCAGGTCACATTCCAGCATGGCAACGAGCGCTTGATTGAAAAAAACGAATTTTTCACCCACCAGGCTGGTGTCCAGATTGTAGATATCAGGATCCCTGGAAATTGGCAGGCCGTCTATGAAATAGACGGCCATGCCATCTTGATCGTGCTGAAAAACTTGCGCGGGAAGCTTTCCCCCTTTTTTTTGTATGGATAATTCAGCCACCTGGGGGAGGTTTGGAAAGTTGGCTTTGATCCTTGGATAATATGGCAAACACAGCTGTACATTAATCTCGTGAGAGATTTGCGGCAGTTTTTTCAGCGCTTTTGGCAGCGAGCCTGCCACATCGGCCAGTCCGCCGACCTTGACGAAAGGTTCAGCTTCGGAAGCGGCAAAAAGGACAGTGATATCTTTCTTAATCATCACTTTTTTTTGTTACAAGCTCAAAGTAATCTTCAGGAATCACGTGCAAGGATTTGGCTCCAAGGAATTCGATTAATTTGATGGCCAGTTTTGATTTTTTGTCCGCATCGTTTTTGCTCCAGGTGGAGCTTTTCACTTCAAGGTAGCATCCAAGCTTCGGATTATTCATGTCATCGATATTGACGAAAAATTCCGTGCCTTCGAATTTCACCAGAAATCTTAATCGGTCCTTCTCAATTTCCAGCAGGTTTGAGGGCTTAAAATACTCACGATAGAATCTCAAGCTTTGGGTTGCGGGAGCTATGTACCTGCTGCGCGACAACAGCACCTTTTCCGGGAACAGGTGCTCCACAGTGCTTCCTATCAATGTAAGGCGGCTGCGCACGTTCGAGATTTCCCCATTTTCTTCAACGAAATGATCTTCGCGGTATCTGAGGACCCCCTCATCTGCGCCATCGAAAATAAAATACGTGTCATATTCTTTGTAATGCCGTTTTCTCAGGATCTCTATTTCCGATTTTCCTAGATTTTGCAATACAGCCGCTTTGTCGTTCAGGACAACTTTCGCCTGGATTTCAAAAGATTCTCCTTCTGTCGTTCCTCCAATGGCGATCAATTTCGAAAGGACGGACTCCTCTCTTCCTTTGAGGAATACATCGATCTTTTGTGCATATTCCTGCCCTGCGCGCAGTAAATCTCCCTCATTGATCGTCAGCAGTGACCGATCCTTCATGAGCCACTTGCCGTTTACCATGACATCCGTGACATCCGCTGCCTTGGCCGAGTACACAATTTGAGCATAGACTGAGTGAGGATCGCGGGAGAAATGAGGCATGCAGTGCAGCGTACGCAGATCCAGCAAAATCATGTCTGCCCGTTTACCTGGTTCCAGCGATCCGGTGATGTCGCCGATATGCAGCGCGTTTGCGCCCATTCGCGTCGCCATCAGCAAAGCAACGTGCGCGGGAAGAGCCGTTGGATCACCCGTGGCGGTTTTCGACAGAAATGAAGCCAGGCGGACTTCTTCAAACATATCCAGATCATTATTCGACGCGGGTCCATCCGTGCCGATTCCAACATTCAATCCCACTTCGAGCATTTTTTGGACAGGAGCCATGCCTGAAGCCAATTTCATATTTGAGGAGGGATTATGCGCCACACCTGTCGAGTAATGCTGCAGCGTCCGGATCTCACCTTCGTCGATGTGAACACAATGCGCAGCAATGACTTTTGCTTCAAACAAATTCTGTTTTTTCATGTACGGAACGACAGGCATGCCGTACTCCTGGCGCAGGTTATCGACTTCAATGCTTGTCTCGGAGATATGCGTGTGCAGGGGAATGTCATATTCGAGAGCCAGTTCCATGGAGGCCTTCAGGATCTCAGGCGTGCAGGTATACACCGCATGTGGGGCGATAGAGGGAACGATGAGCTCGTGATCTTTCCAGCGGATGATGAACTCTCTGGCTTTCTTAAGAGATTCATCAAAGGAACGGGCATCGGGAGTTGGGAATTTCATGACACTTTGTGAACAAACAGCGCGCATGCCAATTTCCGCAACGGTCTGCGCGATCTCGTCCTCGAAGTAATACATGTCCGCGAAGCAGGTAACCCCGCTGCGAAGCATTTCCGCGCAGGCTATCTGGCTGCCCAGGCGGACAAAGTCCGGGGATACAAAGTTACGCTCAACAGGCATCATGTATCCCATTAACCAGACATCGAGCCGCAGATCATCCGCGAGACCCCGCAGAAGGGTCATGGGAATATGCGTGTGTGCGTTGATCAAACCTGGCATCAATACTTTTCCGGAACAGTCGATGATTTCATCCGCAGTGTAACCGGCCTGGATATCCATCGAGTCACCCAGAGCGACGATATGATCATTGTGAACCGCGATGGCTCCATCAGCAAAGCTGGACAAATTTTCATCCATGGTAAGTAATTGCGCGTTAAGGAGTAATTTGGATATTTTTTCCATAGTTCCTCTATTATATTATTCGTCTGATGAAATCAAGGATTATGTTCATTAACCCACTCATTGAATTTCCAGAAAAATCGAGCAGCGTGCGATCCATTCTTTGAATTTTCCTGCCGACTTTTAAGATCAGATGCAGCGAATGGGTGTTTTTATGGTTGATCATGGAAACGCCCAGCAGGCAAGATTTTTTTTGCGGAAATTGGCATTGCAGTACCAGGGATTCAAGTTTCTCTTTCTGAAACGCCGTATTGAAGGTGGTCAGGTTTTCCAAAGGAATGGAGGATTGGTTCAGCGCCTGGATCAGTTTTCCACGCAGCCCGCATTCGATCAGCGATAAGCGCAGTCCAGAGCTATTCAGTTTATTGATCACTACACTGGCCAGTGTGTCATGTTCATATCCGAATATGTTCTCTCCGAGCTTCTCTTCCAGGATGCGCACGAATTTATTCTGCAGAAAAAGTGCTTTTTTCTCGTCCTTCGCTTTTATGGTGATGCGGATATCGACCTGTCCTTGTGAGGCGGTCAAGCCGATCGAAGGGTTTGTTAGCTTCTCAAGATCGCCTATCAACTCGTCGACTTGTGATTCACCGATTCCTGATGTGTGAATCAGGAAGTACTTGATGAAAGAATCCAAATCGAATTTGGATTTTAATAGCGGCAGCACCGAGTGTTCCATCAAATATTCCAGCTCACGGGGGACCCCGGGAAGGCTTATGATGAGTTTGTTGTCAAAAGCAGTCACAAAAGCGGGAGCTGTGCCCAGGGGATTTGAAATGCTGCTTGCTCCCGCTGGAATATACGCCTGCCTGCGGTTGTTCTGCGAGGGAACCCGGTTCATCTTGTTGAACCGTGCCTGGATCTCGGTCCATAAATCCGCTCTGAATTCCAGATCTGAATCCACTGCATGGGCTACTGCAAGCCGCGTGGGATCATCAACTGTCGGACCCAACCCCCCCGAAGTGATCACGATATCCGCTCTGCGCAAGGACTCCCGGATAGCTTCTGCGATGCGGTCCACGTTGTCCCCGACGATTGTGGTTCTGAACAGATCAATTCCAACCGTGCGCAGTTGAATGGCCAGGAATTGTGTATTTGTGTCCAGTGTTTGACCGAGAAGCAGTTCGGTACCAATGGCGATTATTTCAGCGTTTGGCATGAGTTACACACTTCCAGGTGTCCTTAGGGCCCATGAAGCAATTATATGCGAAAGGTTTAATAAAGTGGAAGGACGGGTTCATTCGGTATAATTCTGGCAGGCGATCCGCGGATTCTTTTGAGATAAGAAGAAATGAACGCAAATCAATGTATTAAGGAACAAGAATTGGCAACAAGCGGTGACAGCGATTGGATTAGGACAATGAATGAGATGGATAACCTTTGGTTTCCCTTGGCAATCACCATAATTATGGAGTGTGTGGAGTGATGCAGATCAAGGGTATTTCAAACCCACTCATTGCGCTGGTCGGCCCGACGGGTTCCGGAAAAACACGTTTGGGCATTGAGATCGCCAGGGAAATTGGCGGCGAAATCGTGTCAGCAGATTCCAGACTTGTCTACCGCGGGATGAATCTTGGCACGGCGAAACCATCTCCGGAGGAGATGCGGACCGTGCCTCATCACATGATCGATATTGTCGAGCCAGATCAACCTTACAGTATGGCCCAGTACTGCAGGCAGGCCGAACTGGCCATAAAAAAAATTCAAGAAAGCGGTTCGCTGCCGATACTTGTGGGGGGAACCGGACAATACGTCCGTGCGATCCTTGAAAATTGGCAGACACCAGCCCCGGGTCCGAACATATTCTTAAGACAGGTGTTGACAGAAGCTGGTCAAGTACTTGGAAAAAATGAATTACACCGCAGATTGGCGCTGATTGACCCAGGTTCGGGTTCGCTCATTGATCCAAGTAACGTTCGACGCACTGTCCGTGCGCTTGAGGTAATCCTCACGACTGGCTGGAAATTCTCTGAGCAGAGGTTAAAGGGAACACCGAAGTATTCGAGTTTAATGCTGGGTATCCGGATTGACAGGAACACACTGTTCAAAAAAATTGATGCGCGGGTGGACGAAATGATTTCAAAAGGGCTGCTTGCCGAGGTCAAAGGATTGACCCAAAAATATGGCTCTCAGGCGCCGGCGATGGATGCAATCGGGTACAAACAGCTCGTCAGACATCTGGAGGGAGAATGTTCATTGGATGAGGCGATTCTGGAAATTAAGAAATTCACTCATCGATTTGTCAGGAGGCAGGCGAACTGGTTTCAGGAAAATGATCCACGCATCATGTGGATCGACCCGGATCAGTTATCCACCGCAGAGATCGTGAAGATCATTGGAAAACGGGACAACTGGCAGGTCGTGCGCCAGGAAGGTAACCCATGAATTGTCCCTGGTTTTCATCATACGACGACGGTGTTCCGCGCAGGATTGACGTGCCAGATACCACGTTGCATGAATTGCTGTTCAGATCAGCCAAGCTTTTTCCTCAGAAAACCGCCATCATCGAGGGGGACAACAGCATCAGATACGCGGAGCTGGCTGAAAAAGTGCGCCACTTTGCCCATGGAATAAAACAAACGGGCATCTCCAGGGGAAAACGCGTGGCAATCATTCTTCCCAACCAGATCAATTTCATCACGGCTTACTTTGGGTGTCTTGCCGCCGGGTGCGTCGTCGTCGCATTAAACCCGTCCTTGACAGCACCTGAATACAAGCGGATCTTCAGTGATTCCAGGATTTGCGGCGTGATTTGTCAGCTGGAGCAAGTGAATATTCTTGCGCAGACAGGTATCTTCAAAAAACACGTACTGCAGGTATTGGTACCCGGCGCGGGGTCGAAAAACCCCGAAGGTTGTGTTTCTTTTGACGAGGTCATCGCGTCGGGAAAGCAAGCAATGGGAGGTTTGCCTGTCATCCGATCAGGTGATCCCGCGATTTTTCAATACACAGGTGGAACGACAGGGGTACCCAAGGCCGCCGTTGCGTTGCACCGCAACGTTGTTGCGAACGTGATTCAATTCAGCAACTGGCTGCCAGCTCTGAAAGAAGAGGATGTGACGGTTCTTGCTGCTCTGCCGTTGTTTCATGTATACGGGATGGTTTTGAGCATGTGCTTGGGTGTTTACTGGGGAGCGACCATATTGATTCCGCCTTCCATGAAAAAGCCTGAGACGATCATCTCAGCTGCCAACCAACACCGGGTCAATTACGCCCCATTAGCTCCCTCAATGATCCGCTCGTTGGCGATGGTCATGGAAAAAGATGATTTGCACGTTCCATCTTTACGCGTGTGCATTTCTGGTTCGGCGGCGTTACTGGATCAGGATAAGCATTTGTTCGAAAAGCATATTGGTGGAGTCGTCCTGGAAGGATATGGCTTATCAGAGGCCCCGACAGCCACGCATTGCAATCCAATGCAAAAGCGTAAGAATGCATCCATCGGTTTGCCGCTGCCTGGAGTGCAATGCAAAATTCGTAAAAGTTTAACTTCGTGTCTGTTCAAAAGAGAACAGTCCAATATTGGCGAATTATTCATTAAAGGCCCGCAGGTCATGCAAAAGTACAACCGCGATTGGGGAGCGACGATAAACGCTCTTCGCTGTGGCTGGCTGCGCACCGGTGATTACGCCACCATGGACGATGAAGGCTACTTTTTTATCGCTGGAAGAAAGAAAGAGATGATCAAGGTCAACGGTCTCCAGGTCTGGCCAAAAGAAATCGAGGACGTGATCGCGAAAATAGATTTCGTGAAGGAAGCTGCTGTCGCAGGGATCGCAGATCGCGAAACCGGGGAAAGGGTAATAGCATGGATAGTTTTAAATGACGGAAGTTCTGCGGACGTCAGGCTGGTGCAAGACCACTGCAGAGAGTATTTGGCCCGCTACAAGCTACCTTCCGTTGTCAGGATTGTTAAGGAACTGCCAAAGAACCAGGTTGGAAAGGTATTAAAGAGGGTGTTGGTTAAAGAATATCTGGAGGATGAAAAAAGGGCTTTATGAAGCCCTCTTTTGCGTTTTTGTTCCATTTGGAGCGGGAGTGCCGCTCTTTTTTTTGACGGGGGTGGGAAATATCTTTATAAATTCCTCCCTGGACAGCGTTTCAACCTCCAGCAGCTTGGCGGCCACCGCGTCCAGTTTATCGCGATACTGGGTGAGGATCTTTTTGCAGTTCTTGTAGGCATCATTCACGATGACTCTGATTTCCTGGTCGATTTGTTCTGCAACGGCTTCTGAATAATCACGCTGCTCGCCGATTTCTCTCCCCAGGAAAACCAGCTCCTCCTTTTTTCCATAAACCATCGGTCCGAGACCGCTGCTCATTCCAAGCCTTGTTACCATGTTGCGTGCCAGCAGCGTGACCCGTTCCAGATCGTTCGCGGCACCCGAGGTGATATCGTCAAATATCAGCTCCTCCGCGCCGCGCCCACCCAGCAATCCTATCATTTCCGCTACAAGCTTCTTCTTTGGGATAAGAGTGCGATCTTCTGTAGGCAAGGCCATCGTGTAACCGGCGGCCATTCCTCTTGCCACGATCGTTATCTTCTGTACAGGGTCAGCCTCTGGGATTGCGTTCATGACCACGGCATGACCGGCTTCATGGTAAGCGATGATGCGTTTTTCCTCTTCACTGATGAGTCTGCTTTTTCTTTCGGGACCTGCAATGACGCGTTCGATGGCTTCCTCGAATTCACTTTGACTGATGGATTTTTTATTGCGCCTGGCGGCCAGAATCGCAGCCTCGTTGACGAGGTTTTCAATATCCGCACCCACAAAACCCGGTGTGATGCGCGCGAGGACAGAGAGATCGATTTCAGGAGCCAGGGGCTTACCCTTGACATGAACCTTCAGAATCGCTTCTCTTCCTTTTACATCTGGTCTATCCAAGACAACCCTACGGTCAAACCTGCCAGGGCGAAGAAGGGCGGGGTCGAGAATATCCGGGCGGTTTGTCGCAGCGATGATGATGATGTTTGTGTCGGTTCCAAAACCATCCATTTCGACCAGCAGCTGGTTCAAGGTTTGCTCACGTTCATCGTGACTTCCACCCAGGCCTGCGCCACGCTGCCTTCCGACGGCATCGATCTCATCGACAAACACGATGCAGGGAGAATGTTTTTTTGCCTGGTCAAAAAGATCCCTCACTCGGCTCGCGCCGACACCCACGAACATTTCGACGAATTCCGATCCTGATATTGAAAAGAAGGGTACACCGGCTTCACCGGATACCGCCTTCGCCAAAAGCGTTTTGCCGGTTCCAGGTGGACCAACGAGTAGGACACCTTTGGGTATGCGCGCTCCCAAGGCGACAAATTTTTGAGGTTCCTTTAAGAACTCCACGACTTCGCGCAACTCCTCCTTGGACTCTTCAACCCCAGCGACATCGGCAAAGGTAACTGCCGGATGATCACCCGCGAACATGCGGGCACGCGACTTTCCAAAACTCATCGCGGCATTGTTGGAGCCTTGCGCCTGTCTAAAGATGAAGAAGAAGGCGACGCCCAAAATTAAAAATGGAATAATATATCCAATGGTGGAAAGAACCGCCAGCCACTGGCTGGGGGGATTGACCTGAACGATGGAGATGTCTCCCAGCTGCTCCGGTGTGACGCCGAGGTTGATCAACTGCTGGCTGAGGGTTGTCCCGCTTTCTTTTGTCAATTCGTAGGGGGTGGATTCACCGGCACCTTTTTTCGTAACAGAAATGCTGTCTTCACTGATTTCTATCTGCAAGATAGTGCCTTCACGAATATCGTCGGCCAGCTGGCTGAGGTTGTACTCCTTGATGGATTGGTTATTATTGAAATTAAAAATGAGCAATGCGACGATTGCTACAAATAGCAGAATGTAAATGATGTACGATTGGTTCTTCGGTTTCACATTGCCTCCACCATTGGCTTACTGATTCAACGATTATACCAATGGAATGTAATCATACTCTTAATCCCAGCTGAAATTTAGGATTTTATAAATATCTAACACAAGGATAAATATTGACAAGGAGTACTTTTGGCCCGGAACGGGTTTCAAACCCTCGTTACGTACGCGCCTGTTCGCGTGTCCACGCGGATCGTGTCACCCGAGACGACGAAGTAAGGAACAGCGACATCAATTCCGGTCTCGACCTTCACCTTTTTCGTTACACCAGTCGCAGTATCTCCCTTCACTGCGTTCTCCGCCTCGACAACCAAAAGGTCCACGGAGGTTGGAAGCTCAATGTCAATGGGCTCATTTTCATAAAAGGTCAACTTGACCTCCATGTTTTCTTTGAGATATCCAACCGCGTCTCCCAGTACATCTTTATGCACCGCGGGTTGTTCAAAAGTCTGTGTATCCATGAAATTATACAGTTGACCGTCGTTGTATAGATACTGAACATTGTGAGCTTCCAGGCGAATGTCTTGAACGCGGTCACCTGACTGAAAGGTTTTTTCAAGGGTTGTACCTGTTCTGATAGATCGGGCTTTGATCTTAATCGTCGCGTTACCGCGTCCTGGTTTATTGAAGTTGTAATCAAGAACCCTGTATAAGGTTCCGTCCAATTCAAATGTGACACCTTTTCGTAATTCATTTACATCAATCATAGTTTCCTCGGGATTATTAAATGCGTGCCCGATTATAGCCTATTCGTGCGCGGTTGTGCAAGAAAAAGAGAGGAGAGGTTTTCACCTCTCCTGTTTTCGTTACTCTAGCTTTGGTTCGATCAGACCGTACGCGCCATCACGCCTGCGGTACATGATATTGATGGATTCTGTTTGAACATTGTAAAAAATAAAAAAGTCTTCGTGTGACAGAAGCTTCATCTGCTCTATGGCTTCTTCTTCATCCATTGGAGCCACGATGAATTGTTTCCTCTTGACGATTTGACTCGCCTCTTGTTTTGGAGCAACTTTTTCTGCCACTTCAGCCGCAGACAGACCATCGCCACGCCCTTTGGAGCGTTTACCCTTTAGGCGTTCGATTTGCCGTTGAAGGCGATCCATGGAGTTATCAATCGCGACCGTGATATCTGAAGCTCGTTCTTCTGTGCGGAGGATGTACCCCTTGCCCCTGACGGTTATTTCAACCGCGTAACGGTCACTTTCCCTTCGAGCGGATTTCATTGAGGACAGCATGGCATGCACATTTTCGATATCAGGTAAAAAACGATCCAATTTGTTGAGTTTTTTATCCAAATAACCTTGTATCTTTTCAGTCAGGTCAAAGCTTTTTGAAGAATATTCCAGATGGAATGGCATATGTTCCTCCTTGGAATTATTTTAGCTCACTTTTTAAAAATTGTGGCAATCTTGTGCATTTAACCTGGTTTTCTACTGTAAAGCATCGTCATCGGCAGGATTCATGAGCGCAAACAACACCTTCCTGACCAGCTCCCTGATGAGGGCAGGTTCTTTCATGGAAGGGCAACGTCCTGTCACTTACGAGCAGCGCTGGCAGAGGAGCGCAGTTCGGACGCAGCATGGCCTGTATGTTAAGTGGGTCACCAAAGATTTTTGCGAGAACCTCTACACATGCCCGGAAAGGAATAGGTTTCCCCTGGACACCGAAATACACCCGCTTTTTTACATCGCTCTCATGCGCGCAGTCTGCGCATAGCTGAATGAATTCCAATATAAAAAATTTCTCAAGGTTGCGCAGGGCCGCAACGAGTCAGATCGTTTCGAAGACTGCCACGGTTAAAGACCCATCATGCCACCAAGCGCGGAGCGCATGATTTGGAAACCAGCCGGAGCGAGAAGCGTGATGACCAAGGCTGGCAGGATCAGCAGCGCCATTGGAATAAGCATTTTTATCGGGGCTTTCCTGGCTTCCTCTTCGGCGCGCTGCCTTCTCTTCAAGCGCATTTGATCACTCTGTATCCTGAGCACTTTTGCCATACTCACACCCAGCACTTCGCTTTGAATCACGGCCGCGACGAAACTCGTCATTTCCGCTATCCCGATGCGGTCCGCCATATCGCGCATGGCTTCGCGACGGATCTTGCCCAGGTTGATCTCTTGCAGCACCCGGGCGAACGCCATGGACAGCTCCGACTGCCACTTTTCAGCGACTTTTTGAAGCGCGGCGTCAAAGCCCAATCCGGCTTCCACGCAAATGGTCAGGAGATCCAGGGCATCAGGCATGGCCAACCGAATACTTTTCTGTCTTTTTTTTATTTTTGAACTCAGGTTGGATTGTGGCAGGTAGAAGCCCGCAAAGGTTCCCACAAGCACCATAAGGATTTTTATGCCTGTGCTTAACGTGGATTTCGTGACCGCGAACAGGAGGATCAAACCTCCTGCAGCGGCAACAGCTGCAACGAATTGCAGGGACAGGAACATGGTTGGATCCATCCTGGCGGGGCTGCCGGCCAGTTCGAGCTTTTTTTGAATGCTTTGCAGTGCGTTTTGGGGAGTAAATTTCGTGGCGAATTTTCCAAAAGAGCGAGCGATCGGATAGACGACTCTTTCAACAAACGGGCGTGACATCTCGATCTTTTCGAGGTTTATTTCCTCGTTCTTGGATTGATACTCCTCTAATCTCTCAAACAGCAGATTGTCATCGATACCCTCTGGCTTTTTTATTCCGATAACGATCAATACGACCGCCACGGTTACGATGATTACTCCAATTACGATCAGGATTGCCATTTTGGTTTCTCTCCCTTTATACCTCGACCTGGCCCATTTTCCTCATGGCGAAGTATCCAGTAATCAACAACGTTCCCACTGCCACCAGGGCGCATATACCACACGGAAACGGCGAGTTGGTCTCTTTCAGAAAGAACTGCCCCATGTATTCGGGATTGATCAGATACAAGATGATGATGACCGCGACCGGCATCAGGGTCATGATCGTTCCTGAGAGTTTTTGCTGACCTGTCAGAACATTGATTTCCCCTTTGATCCGGACCCTTTCCCGGATCGTGTACGAAATCGTATCGAGGATTTCTGCCAGGTTGCCGCCAACCTCCCGTTGAACATTGATCGCTGTCACGCACAGATCCAGGTCATCGCTGGGTATGCGGCGCACGAGATTATCAAGCGCTTTGTCTTGGGAAATGCCCAATTGCATCTCCTGGACGACGCGTTTGAACTCGTCGCATATGGGAGCGGGGAGTTCTTTGCTGACCGCCTCGAGCGCCTGCATGGTTGAATAACCTGCTCGCAGACCATTGACCATCAGGTTCAGCATGTCGGGGAGCTGCTCGTTGAACTTTACAAGCCTTTTACTTTGAGCTCTTTTTACATAGAGCCTTGGCAAGAACGCGCCGATGATGATCCCGATCAGGGCTGCGATCAGCGATTGCTTCGCGACATACCACAATATACCGCCCACCAAGAACGCAATGATGATTGTGAAGGCGATGTATTCTCCCGGTTTAAATTTCAGATCGGCTCTTGCCAGGTCTTTCGCGAGCCGTTCTCCAAACGTGGATTTCGCGACGCTGCGGTTCAGCCATTCCGTCAGCATTCCCGAGGATCGTTTCTTGACTTCAACGACTTCTTGCTCTTCACCGAGGTACTTGTCGAGACGTTCATCAACCTCGGATTTATTTCTTCTGATAGAAACAATCAACCCAATGACGAGGAGAACGACAACCAGACCAATCCCCAGGATCACCAGTGTCATAAGATCCAGATTGCCCATTTTATCTCCGTTCGCCAGTCGAAAAAATTGAAGCTGGCAGGTGAATTCCAGAGGCTTCGATTTTTGGCATAAACTTTGGCCGCAGCCCTGTAGCGCGCAATTGCCCGACCACCTTGCCATTATCGATGCCAAGCTGTTTGAATTCGAAAATGTCCATCAGGGAGATCACATCCCCTTCCATCCCTGTCACTTCCGTGATGTTCACTACCTTGCGCGTTCCGTCACGTAATCGCTCCTGGTGGATGATGAGATCAACAGCTGAGGATACCTGTTCGCGGATCGCCCGCATGGTGAGATCCATCCCCGCCATAAGAACCATGGTCTCCAGGCGAGCCAGCACATCACGCGGGCTGTTCGCGTGCGCCGTCGTCATCGAGCCATCATGACCGGTATTCATTGCCTGAAGCATATCCAGCGCTGCTTCATCCCGGATCTCGCCGACGATAATGCGGTCAGGTCTCATGCGCAAGGCATTGACGACTAACTGGCGGATGGTGATTTCCCCTTTGCCTTCGATGTTAGCGGGTCGCGATTCAAGCGTGACGACATGCTCCTGCCTCAGCTGAAGCTCCGCGGCATTCTCGATCGTGAGGATGCGCTCATCGCTGGGTATGTAGCTGGAGAGAACATTGAGCAAAGTTGTTTTTCCGGATCCGGTACCGCCGGAGATGATGATGTTGAGCCTTGCCTCCACGCATGCTTTGAGAAAAGTTACCGCTTCCTGTGTGAGGGTGCCGTACTGGATCATCTGTTCAACAGTGATCGGGCTTTTTGAAAACTTCCGGATGGTCAGAACAGGACCGACCAGGGAAAGGGGAGGGATGATCGCGTTGACGCGTGATCCATCCGGCAGACGCGCATCCACGTACGGGCTCGATTCATCCACGCGGCGACCAAGCGGGGAAACGATTCTTTCGATGATGCGCTGCACGTGTTCATCCGATTCGAAGGTCATCGGTACGCGTTGTATTTTCCCGAAGCGCTCGATGTATATATTCTTTGCACCGTTGACCATGATCTCCGTAACAGTGTCTTCTTCGAGTAATTGCTGCAGTGGGCCATACCCGAGGATTTCTGCCGCGATTTGCTCGAACAGCCGCGTCTTATCCGCTCTGGATAAAACGATGTTTTCTTCTGCGAGAATGGTGTCGAAAAGATCCTGGATGGTTTTCCTGACTTCAGCAGTTTGAGAAACATCCGTGGAGGGGTCCATCCCTTGAATCAGCTTGTTTTGGACGCGGTTCTTAAGGTCTTTATACGTGTC
The DNA here is from genome assembly GCA_964498605.1 of uncultured Anaerolineaceae bacterium. GTDB lineage: Bacteria > Chloroflexota > Anaerolineae > Anaerolineales > Anaerolineaceae > JBGQAS01. Next base: position 120,603 of record CAZCHK010000002.1, read on the forward strand.
CGCGTTGGCAGAGGATGCCCCTCCGGCAACGCGTCGGAACGAAGGGCTTTGCGGTGTGCTCTGGGACACAACCGTTTGCTGATTTCGATTTTCGTCCGTTCTGAAATTCTTAAGAATACCCATGGCATTTCCTCCAAGCGCTGATTACTTGGCCGTGGATTGCTCCGCTTGAGTTTCCAGTATGCTCGCGATTTTGTTCGCCAGAGTCTGTATCGCTTGACTGATTGGCAAGCCACGATTTTCTTTCATGAATGGAACCCCGCGGTTGACCGCGAAAGAAGTGGTTTTTTCATCCAGGGGGATGAGAGCGGCCACTTCCTGGTGCAGGTTTTCACCAATTTTTTCAGGTGAAATGCCTATCAGTTTACTGTATTTGTTGATGACGAATTGTATGTTTTTCCTGGGCAAACCCACCTGATCGGCGATGCTCAGGAAAAAGTGGCAATTCTTAATTGTGGGGATTTCCTGTTGTCCAACCAAAACGATCATGTCACTGGCATCCAGAGCTCCCTGTGTGACCTCTGTGATCACTGTTGTCGTATCCACGATAATGTAGGTGTAAAGATTCTTCAAAAAACTCAACACTTTGCTTACCTGCTCCGCGCTGGCGGATATCGAAATATCAGGCCGGGGCGGCGCGCCGAGAACGCTTAATCCCGTGGAGGCCTGCAGGTTGGCGACTTCCTTGACGATTTCAGGGTCAAGCTCATTCGAGATTGGCGTCAGGTCGAGAAGGCTGTTCTTGCTTTGTTCGTTCAGGAAAACCGACACATCCCCATACAAAAGGTTCGCATCAACGACGATGCATTTCCGGTCGCCGCTTTGAAGCGCCAATGCCAGGTTAACCGCAACGGTTGTTGTCCCGACGCCTCCTTTGGGGCTGTAAACCAGGATCACCTTGCCGCTTGGGCCGAACAGATCAAAAGCCGCTCTCCCCTGAGACACGGCTTGCTGCGTTTTCTCAAGTTTGATCTTCTCTTCGCAGGCCAAAGCACCGGCTTTTTGAATCGCTGCAAGCAGTTCATCGATATTTGGCGGTTTTGATAGAAAATCGCAGGCGCCGACAGCCATTGCCCGCCGCATGTAGTTGGTGTCATTTTGTACGGAAAGGAAAATTACCTTCGTGAACGAATTTTTCTTTCGAATGGATTCCGTTGCCGTGATGCCATCCATGTCCGGCATATTGATATCCATGATGACGACATCCGGTTTGAGCTTAACAGTTTGCTCGATAGCTTCCTGACCTGTCTGGGCAGTGCCGATTACATCAATATTCTGATCAAATTGAACCATGCGCTTGATGTTATCGCGCGTCTCGGAGATGTCATCGACGATAAGAACCCGAATTTTTTCCGAACCTGTCATTCATTCACCCAGTTCATGATTATGGATTATCAATTGCCAAGCGCTGCGATCTGATCCAATATGGTCGGGTAGATCCCATAAGGGAGTTTGACTGGAAGCTGGATACCCTTTTGCTCCATCACAAAGTTTAATGTGACTGCTGAAGTGCTGTATGTCTGCAGATCCCCGGCAGACCGAAGAGCCATCGAGAATGAGGCATTGGCTTGTTGGAGATAGGTCAGTATGATTGCATCCTGGGGACTCACGATCAACGTGATTCGAGTGGGATTTAATGGTACTCCTTCCTCGTTCTGCATGGTCGCTTCCGCCGCGTCCATGGCTGTTGAGGTTGCGCTGCTGCCAAGCGCGAAATCGCCCACGTGTAAAATGGCAGCATCCTGGAGGACGGTCTGGCAGGTCAGGCGGGGTCGCTGACTTTCTGACGGAATCACATACACCGCCTGGTTCAGGCTGGAGTCGATTTCGATCCGGCCTTGGATGTTGGGTGCGATGGCCGCGGACAATGTGTACATACTTTCCGTCGATCCAGGGGATGTGACAACACCCGTGAGATTCGGGAGTCGGGTTTGCAAATCCTCGTCAATATCCACAAGGCTGAGACAGCCGATCAGCATGATGTGATCGCCTGTCTTCGGCGCGTAGGACACGGAATTATTCCCATTGATCGGGATGGAATACGCGGTCATTCCAGCAGGGATGAGGAAAGAAGCCATTGAGCCGGTTGGTTGATCCACGACCATGGTATGCGTCACGGGTATGCGGGCATCCATGTCGTATCTGGCGCGTTTACCAACGACTTCATTGATATCATAGTAGAAGGTTCCTTCAACCAGGGAGGATTTCGGGTAGGGAATGGTGGTCAGCACCTCGTTGGTGAACTGCATGCCCTGCGAGATCGTCTGGGTTGTGATCACGATGCCGACCATTTCTGATGCCGGTATAGCGGTGGGGGATGCTTCCGAAGTCGCCTGAGGTCGGTTCCTTAGCAGCATGCCGACAACAACGACCACCAGCAGAATGACGATCAGGATGATGTACACGGTAATTTTTTTGTTTTTCTTTCCAGCAGGCTGAGCCATCTTGACCTCCTCAATCGGTTTGCTTTCGAGACAATAGTATTATACGGCAAAAATAATTATATATTACGCAAGAGAAGCAATGGGAAAAATGTACGGCGCGTGAGGTGTTGGATTTATTAAAGAAAGGTTCTTTTTTAAAGAACCCTTCTTTAATAAATCTACTGATGGGCAATATTATGGTTGCTTACAGGGATGACATAATATTGCTGAAGATGTTGCCGACTGCGGGGCCCAAGAGAGTCAGGACAGCAATAACTACAATAGCAACTAAAACAAGAATTAAAGCATACTCAACAAGACCCTGACCTTTTGATTTCGGTGCGAATGACATAATTTCTCTCCTTTCTAAAAATTGTTTTCTATGCACACTATT